>NZ_JACEGK010000400.1:0-7361 GCF_056859195.1 Streptomyces sp. NH27 | reverse complement strand
CCGTCCCTCCCGACGGCGCCGACCGCGACCGCCACACCGGCCGCGAGGACCGCGGTGGCCGCCCCCAACCCGACCAGAGTTCTGTGCCGCCGACGCGCCCTGGCTCTCGCCCGGCGGCTCGCCGAACGGCCCATGCCCGCCAGCCGCCCGCCGAGCGAGGTCCTCGAAGCGCCTGCTCCTCCGACACCTCGCGAGTCACAGCTGCCGTCCGCCGCCAACGCCAGGTTCGCCCGGGTGTCCTCCGCCGCCGTGTCGCCCCCGGCCCCCGCATATCGGGTGCGCAACTCCAACGCATGTGCCAGCGCTTCCCTGGCCGCCTCCCGACGGCCTTCCAGGAGGTGCAGTGTGCCCTCCTGATGGGCGAAGTGGGCCTCCGCCACCACGTCCGGCAGCTCGCCGGCCGCGATCCGCCCGATGTCCAGCGTCCGCTGCCAGGACCTCCAGTGCCCCTGGATACACAGCACCGGCTCCACGATCGAGGCGAGCGCGACCACCGTGTCCCACTCGCCACGGCCCGCCGCCGTGTCCAGCAACGGCACCGCCGCATCGGCTGCTTGCCTCGCCTCCGCGCCACACGGATCGCGCGCCTCGATCCAGGTGCCGAGCGCCCGCAGCGAGACGCCGAAGTCGAGGTGGCGGTGGAGCAGCCGAAGGTAGGGCTCGGGAAGTCCGGTCGGCAGGCCGAAGCGGTCACCGCGCTTCTCGGCGAGCCCCCGCACGCACAGCCAGTCGAACCGCTCGGCGCGGGGCGGCACTTCCGCCATCGCCGCCACCAGCCGGGCCGGCAGGTGGGCGCCGCCGAGCAGCGCGAGCACGGCCAGCGCGCGCTTGGATTCCGGGTCGAGCGCGGCGATCGCCAACTCGTCCAGCACGCCCGGGTCCCTCTCCACCTCATGCGCCAGCTCGGCGAAACCGCGGCCTTCGTACCGCACCAGCGCGGCGGCCTGGCGCAACGCGAGCGGCCGGCCGCCCACCGCGGCCACCAGCCGGCGTGCCTGCGGCAGTTCGGGCTCTGCGACGATCCTGCCGAGGTCGCGGGAGAGCAAGGTCATCGCGTCCGCGGCGGCGAGGCCGGGCAGCGGGTGCGACACCCCGAGCCGCCCGATTCCCGGGCGGACCGCGCCCATCAGCACCGCGCATCCGCGTAACGCGTCCCGCAGGTCGGCGATCTGCAACGGGCCGTATCCCACGTCGTCCAACGCGACGACGGCGACGACCTGTTCGAGGGCGCGCCGGCACTCGTCGGTGGTCAGCCGGGGTGCGCCCGGCGGGTACTCGTAGAATTCGCGGACCATGTCCTGGAGGAAATCCGCAAGGTCGGTGGCGCCGACGCGGATATATGCGTCCGGTGCGACGGCGCGCAGCAGGGAGGTCTTTCCCGAGCCGCATTTCGCGGTGAATTCGACCATGCGGCGCGATCGCACCGCGCTGCGCACCAGCCCCAATTGTTCTTCGCGCCCCACGAGTGTGCCCACCGCGCCCGTGTGCGGATGGCTCGCCCGCCGCCGCGGCACACGCTGAGCCGGGCCGACCTCGCCGTCGCCCCCGCCCCGGCCGCCGCCTCGCCGGCCGCCTTCGGGCGCGGCGCGCTCCAATCTCGCGCCGCGGCCGCGACCGCCGACCAGCACACGGAACTCTCCGAAAACGAACCCGTCCATTTCTGCCCCCGGCACCCCTGGTATTCCCCGTCATCCCCGGCTTCCCGGACGGGAATGAGCGCGGCACTCCACCACGCGAGAACCACGCTACGGGCTGCGTCCACCTCCGTGCGCAAAGTTATCCACAGCCCGCACAAGAAGTCCGATATTCAGCCCACGAGTCCCGTCTCGTACGCGATGATCACCAACTGGACCCGGTCGCGCGCGCCGAGTTTGGAGAACAGCCGCGCCACGTGGGACTTGGCCGTTGCCACGCTGATGAACAGGGTCGCCGCGATCTCGGTGTTGGACATCCCGCGCCCGACGAGCAGCAGCACCTCCCGTTCACGGTCGGTGACGCGGCGCAGTTGCTCGTCCTGCCCGCTCCGCGCGCTCTGATCCGGCTCCGCGCCCGGTGCCGGTGCGCCGGCGGGTGGCGGCCGCCGCGCAAACTCCTCGATCAGCCGCCCGGTCACGGCCGGCGCGATCAGCCCGTCGCCGGCCGCGACGACGCGGATGCCGTCGAGGATGGTCTCCAACTGCATGTCCTTGAGCAGGAACCCGCTCGCACCGGCCCGCAGCGCCGCGTACACGTACTCGTCGTCGTCGAACGTCGTCAGGACGAGCACGCGTGTCCCGTCGCCGGCCGCGTCCGTGATCAGCCGGGTGGCCTCGATACCGTCCATGCCGGGCATGCGGATGTCCATCACGGCGACGTCCGGGCGCAGTTCCGCGGCCAGCGCCACCGCCTCGGCTCCGTCACCCGCCTCCCCGACGACCTCGATGTCCGGGGTGTCGGCGATCAGCACGCGCAGGCCGGTGCGGATCAGCGGCTGGTCGTCGGTGAGGACGACGCGGATCATGCGCGGCTCCGGGCGGCAGGTGAAGCGGGTCTGGTGCTGCGCGTGGGCGTGCGGTCCCCTCCCACCGGGCCGGCGGCCCCGGTCGGCGCCGACGTGCCCCCGGATACGCCGTCGGGCATGCCGTCGGGTGCGCGATCGGATGCGCGGCCGCCCCCCGCCGTATCCGCCGCCGCTCTCGTGCGCTCCTCCGCGCCCGCGCCCGTGCTTCCACCCGCGCCCACGGCCGCCGTCGTGCTCGTGTCACCGGCCGGCAGCGGCAGTCGCGCCGCCACCCGAAAGCCGCCGCCTGGCCGCGGCCCCGCGCTGAACACGCCGTGCAGCAGGCTGACCCGCTCGCGCATGCCGACGATGCCGTAGCCGCCGCTCGCCGTCGACAGGTGGCTGCCGCAGCCGAGGTCGACCACCTCCACCAGCAGCGCGTCCTGCTGGTAGTCGACGGTGACCGCGCAGTCGCGGGTGCCCGAGTGCCGGACCACGTTGGTGACCGCCTCCTGGACGATGCGGAAGGCCGACAGGTCGATGTCGGGCGGCAGAGGGCGGCGCCGCCCCTTCCAGCGGACCTCGACGCGTACGCCCGCCTCGTGCGTGATGGCGACGAGACCGCCCAGGTCGGCGAGGCCCGGCGCCGGGTCGCGGGGCAACTCGCCGCCGTCGGTGTCGGTCTGCCGCAGCGCCCCGAGCAGGCGGCGCAGGCCGGACAGGGTCTCGCGGCTGGTGGCCTCGATGGCGTCAAGTGCCTTGCGGGTCTCGGCGGGCTGGGTCTCCATCACGCGACTGCCGACGCCGGCCTGGATGGCGATGATGCCGATGCTGTGGGCGACCATGTCGTGCAGTTCGCGGGCGATCCGCAGCCGCTCCTCGGTCACCGCCTGCTGGGTGGCGCGCCGGCGCAGGGCTTCGGCGTGCGTGCGGCTCTGCCGGACGGTGTTGCCCACCAGCCAGGCGACGAACGTGACGGCGATGAGTGCGGCCCGTATGGCGGCTTTGTCCTGGCCGGCAAGGACGGCGGCGCATGAGATGGCGGCGCCGGCGACCGACATGCGGCGCGAGCGCGTCGCGGTGATGTAGCCGACGACGACACCGGCGAGGAGAAAGAGCACGACGGTCGTCTCGGGCACACCGGTGCTGTCGGCGACGACGGACCCGAGCAGCGCGGCCACCAGGGCCGCCAGCGGCAGGCGGAAGACCAGCGCGGCGACAAGGGTGGTGGCGAGGGCGGCGATGAGGAGCGAGCCGTCCTCCATGTTGCCGTTGAGCCTGGTGAGGTGCGCCAGTTCGTCGCGGCGCTGAATGCCGCGGACCAGGATGACCGTCATCCAGAAGGCGGCCACCCACACGCCCAGCGGCGGACGCTTGAGCAGGGGCGTACGCATCGGCGTACGGGATGCGGCGGGCATGCGTCGATCGTAGGCGCCTGGCGTGGGGCGGCACATTGGCCGGTGGGCGTAGTCCCGGGGATGGGTTCGCGCCCTCGGGATTGCGGCCCGCGGCCCGATGCGGGTCGTGCGGGGCCCCCGGCACCGTGGAGCCATGATCGAAGCAACCCACTTGACCAAGCGCTACGGTGCCACAGTCGCCGTCGACGACCTGTCGTTCCGCGTGCGACCGGGACGGGTCACCGGCTTCCTCGGCCCGAACGGCGCCGGGAAGTCCACCACCCTGCGGATGATCCTCGGCCTGACCGTCCCCAGCGGCGGCACCGTCACGGTCGACGGAGTGCCGTTCGCCGACCGCCCGCGCGGGCTGCGGCACGTAGGGGCGCTGCTCGACGCCCAGGACGTGCACGGTGGGCGCAGCGCCGCCGCGCACCTGTCGGCGCTGGCCCGCGGCAACCGCATCCCTCTCGGCAGGGTCGCCGACGTCTTGGAGGAGGTGGGGCTCGGCAAGGCCGCCGGGCGCCGCATCGGTGGCTTCTCGCTGGGCATGAAGCAGCGGCTCGGCATCGGGGCGGCGCTGCTCGGGGAACCGCGGGTGCTGCTGTTCGACGAACCCCTCAACGGCCTTGATCTGGAAGGAGTGTTGTGGGTACGCGGCCTGTTCCGCCGGCTCGCCGCCGAGGGTCGCACGGTGCTGGTCTCCAGCCACATGATGAGCGAGATCGAGCACACCGCCGAGCAGGTCCTGGTGATCGGGCGCGGCCGGCTGATCGCCGACGAGCGCCTCGCAGCCCTGTCCGGGGTGGCGCACGGGGCCGTGGTCGTCAGCGTCCACACCCCCGATGTGGCGGCGCTGAGGGCGCTGCTGTCCGAGGAGGCCGCGACGGTGCGGCAGGTGTCCGAGGAGGCCGTCGAAGTCATCGGGCTGCCCGCCCGCCGGATCGGCGAGCTCGCCGGACGTGACGGCCTCACGCTGTACGAACTGGCCACCAGATCCTCGTCGTTGGAGAGCGCCTTCCTGCAGTTGACCGCCGACAGTGTCGAGTACCCGGCGGGCTCACCGGCCCGGCCCGAGGCCGGGTACCGGACGGGAGAGACCCGATGAGCTCGCTGTCCCTTGCCGCGTCCGGCGGTCCGCTGCCTTCGGCAGACGATCTCCGTCCCCGCTTCACCGACCTCGTCGCCGCCGAGTGGATCAAGCTGCGGTCGCTGCGGTCGACGTACTGGGTGCTGGCGTCGTGTGTCGTGGTCGCCGTCGTGGTCAACCTCAACGCCGTCCGCTCCGACTTCACCTACATCGACCACCCGCCGGCACCGATACCGGGCGGCGGGCCGATGACGTACGACCCGATCTTCCACGGCCTGAACCAGATCTCTGCCGACCTGGTGATGCTCGCGGCGGCGGTGGTCGGCGCGATCACCGTGTTCGGCGAGTACGCGACCGGCATGGTCCGCACGACGTTCGCAGCGGTGCCCGACCGGCGGGCGGTGGCGCTCGCGAAGCTGGTCGTGGTCACCGCGATCACGCTGGTGATGGGGGTGATGGTGTCCACGGTGTCCTTCTTCGGCACCAACGCGATGCTGGCCTCGCGCCATGTCGGCCTCTCGATCACCGATCCCGGGTGCGTGCGCTGTGTCACCGCGTACGCGCTGATCTCGCCGGTGTGCGCGCTGATCGGTATGGCGCTGGGCGCCGTGTTCCGCCACGCGACCGCCTCGGTCGTCGCCGTGGTGGCGCTGCTGTTCCTGGTGCCATTGCTCTTCGGGGGCGACCGCTACAAGCTGCTGCGGCAGATCGGGAACACGCTTCCGGCCGACGCGGAGAGCCGGCTGGTCACCAATCCGGCCGGGCCGATCGACTTCGGGAAGTACCCGGCGTCGGTGCACGGTTCGTGGATCGCGCTGGCCGCGTGGGCGGTCGCCTCGGCGGTCGTCGCCGTGGCGGTGATACGGCGTCGCGACGTCTGAGGGCACCGCGCCAGGACACGATGCGGCCCGGCACGTCAGACGTGCCAGGCCGGGTTCCTGCTCCGTCCGGGGGCGGCTCGATGCGGGTCCGCGCCCAGGCGGCGGGGCCGTCGGGGCCTCACCGCGCCTCGGGCGTCGCATGGCCGTAGCGGCGGTTGAACCGCTCGACGCGACCGGCGGAGTCCATGACGCGCTGAGTGCCCGTGTAGAACGGGTGGCTAGCCGACGAGACCTCCACGTCGAATACGGGGTAGGTACGGCCGTCGGTCCACTCGACGGTGCGGTCGGTGGTGAGTGTGGAGCCGGTCAGGAAGGCGTGGCCGGAGGCGCGGTCGCGGAAGACGACGGGGCCGTAGGCGGGGTGGATCGAAAGCTTCATAGTGCTCAGCGCTCCTCTCGGAAGGCGACGTGTCGACCCACGACGGGGTCGTACTTGCGGAGGGTTATGCGGTCGGGGTCGTTGCGGCGGTTCTTGCGGGTCACGTAGGTGTAGCCGGTGCCCGCGGTGGACCGGAGCTTGACGACGGGACGCAGTTCGTTTCTGGCCATACCTCCACTATACGACTTTGGTTTTCATTTTCAAGAGCTGGTGGGATCTATTCGCTCGATCGACGCGGGGCGGGCGGCATCCGGCGACGGCGGGCGCGGCGGCAGGCGTGTGGCGTGGCATGGCCCTGACGTGGCGGCAGGCGTGGCCATGACCGTGGCCGGTCGGCGATACGGGTTGGCTCCATAGCGCGTATACGCCACCGGACGGCCCCTTTAGGGTCGGTCTGGTGACCGTCGACGCCCCACCGCTAACGCCGCAACCAGCCGCACCCTCCGCCGTGACATCCCCGCCGGCGGCGCCCCCGGTCGAGTGGCCGTCATCGCGCGCGCTGCTGTGGGGAGCGCTGCGGGCGCGGCGCCGGGACCTGTTGGCCGCGTCGGTGCTCTACAGCTCGCACCAGCTCGGCGAGTCGATGGTGCCGGTGGTGGTCGGCGCGACGGTGAGCGAGGCCGTCGCGGGCGGCAGCCGGTGGGCGATCGCACTGTGGCTGGGCGTGCTCGCCGCGGACTTCGTGCTGCTGTCGTTGTCGTACCGGTTCGGCGCGCGGGCGAGCATGCGGGCGAAGCAGCACACCGGGCACGTGGTGCGCATGTGGGTGACGGAACGGGTGCTGCGCCCCACCGGCGGCATACGGCTCGCCCCCGGCGACCTGCTCACCCGCGCGGCGAGCGACGCCGGCCGGGTCGGCGCGTTCGCCGGGATCGTCGCGCAGACGGTGGCGGCGGTGGCGGTGCTCGCGGTCTCCACGGCGCTGCTGCTGTGGTTCTCGCTGCCGCTGGGAGCGGTGATCCTGCTCGGCACGGCGCTGCTGCTGGTCGTGCAGGACCGGGCCGCGCGGCGGTTGCGGCGGCACAGCGGGACGGAGCAGCACGAGGCCGGGCAGGCCGCGGTGCTCGCGGAGGACCTGGTGCGCGGGACGCGCGTGCTCAAGGGAATTGGGGCGGAGCGGACCGCGGCGGCTCAGTAC
>NZ_JACEGK010000399.1:0-7365 GCF_056859195.1 Streptomyces sp. NH27 | reverse complement strand
CGCTCGGTCGCCCCGACCCCGGTCGAACCCGCTGCCGTCCGGCCCCCGTTGGACACGGCCGCGCCCCGCTCCGTGCGCTGCTGCGCGTACTCCTCGGCGCGCCGCCCGGTGGGCCGCTCCGGCCGCGGCGGCCGGACCGTCGCCAGCCCCCGCGCCTCCCGCGTCGCGATCTCCGCCAGCCGCTCGGAGAGCTGCACGGTGGAGGGCCGCTCCTCCGGGTCCTTCGCGAGACACGCGTACACCAGCGGAGCAAGCGCGTCCGGCACCCCGACGAGATCGGGCTCCTCGTGCACCACCCGGTAGAGCATCACCTCGGAACTGCCCTGCCCGAACGGCGAGTCCGCGGTCGCCGCGTACGCCAGCGTCGCCCCGAACGCGAACACGTCCGTGGCCGGCGTGACCGCCGCGCCCCGCACCTGCTCGGGCGCGAGGAACCCGGGCGAGCCGACTGCCGTCCCCACGTGGGTGAGCGTGCTCGCCCCGGTCGCCCAGGCGATCCCGAAGTCGATGATGCGCGGACCCTTGGGCGACAGCAGGATGTTCGACGGTTTGAGGTCGCGGTGTACGACGCCGGCTTCGTGGACGGCCACCAGCCCCTCCGCCAGCGCCGCCCCGATCGCGGCGACCTCGGCGGCCGGCAGGATGCCGACCTCGGCGACCTTGTCGTGGAGCGACGGCCCGGGGACGTACTGCGTGGCGAACCACGGCCGTTCGGCCTCCAGGTCCGCGGCGACCAGCCGGGCGGTGCAGCCGCCCCTGATCCGCCGGGCCGCCGACACCTCACGGGCGAACCGGGACCGGAACTCCTGGTCCTCGGCCAGCTCCGGCCTGATCACCTTCAGCGCCACCCGCTGCCCGCGCTTGTCCGCGCCCAGGTACACCACACCCATGCCGCCCGCGCCCAGCCGCCGATGCAGCCGGAACGAGCCGACGACCCGCGGGTCCTCGCGCCGGAGCCGCATCATCGCCATGTCTGTCCGTCCCCTACCTCCGGTGGTGGGGGAGAGGGCCCCACTCCGCGTCGCTGGCCGGTCGGCCGCCCACAGCTTACGTACTCAAGTCCCGCTGCGCGTTGATGCCTCGCAGGCGACGGGCCGTGAATTGTCAGTGCCTGGTGGCATTCTGAAAGTACGGGAGATGACGCGAGTGGCGGACTCCGACCGGGCGATGCGGTCGGGCGGCCGGTCGCGGCACCCCCGTGAAGTCGCCAACGGGCAGTCCACCAAGGGGGAGTGACGCCGTGAAAGGTGATCGTGTGGAGATAGTCGTCGACGCGGGTGATACCACCCGCACCTATGAGGTGACCGCGACCCGCGCCGGCCGCAGGGTCGAGACCGCGGTGCGCCGCGGAGTGGTGGAGGTGAGCGAGGTCACCCGTAGTGGCACCTCGGTGCGCACCGCCCGTTTCATGGCCACCCGCGTGCTCGCCCTGGTCGAGCACCCCGTTCCCCGCGAGGACCCGGCCCCCGGGTCCACCGTGCCCCCGACCGCGTCCGTCCGGCCGCCGGCGCCCTGATCAGTTATGGACGGTCTCCGGGACACCCCTGAGACGTGCACGGCCGACGTCCACCCTGGGGAGTATGCGACGGATAGGACGTCATCCTCCGGGAGGCCGGAAAGGGGTCCGGAGGCATGACGACCTGGGCATTGTCGGCCCATAGATTTGAGGTCAAGCGGCGGGCGATGTGCTCGTCCCCCGAGGTCAAGCGTCCGCCGCCCTACACGTGAACAACAAGGACTCGACCACCGCCGCACCCGCGGCGGGGTCGCACAGACGTCGTCCGTGATCGGCCCGTTGGGGCGTCACACCACGCACCAGGCCCGGAAGAGCGGTCCGGGTCGGGGATCACCGGTCTCAACCCCGTGGGGACGGGGGTAGGGCGGACGGCAGCGGTTGCCCGGGTATCAGCCGATACCCGGGCACAGCGCTGTTTCCGGGCCGCATGGACCCACGCGAAAGGGCCGGAGACGTCTCCGTCTCCGGCCCTCGCCGAATGTGGACGATACTGGGATTGAACCAGTGACCTCTTCCGTGTCAGGGAAGCGCTCTCCCGCTGAGCTAATCGTCCGGGATGGTGCTGCACAGACTGCTGCGGTGGTGCTGGTGATACAGATGGTGCCGATGACGCGTGCGCGATACTGGGATTGAACCAGTGACCTCTTCCGTGTCAGGGACGCGCTCTCCCGCTGAGCTAATCGCGCGGGGGTCCAGCTAGGTGCAGCAAAGGCCCCGGTCGGGGGCCAGTGGACGATACTGGGATTGAACCAGTGACCTCTTCCGTGTCAGGGAAGCGCTCTCCCGCTGAGCTAATCGTCCTTGGAGGTGGAGACGGGATTTGAACCCGTGTAGACGGCTTTGCAGGCCGTTGCCTCGCCTCTCGGCCACTCCACCAACACAGCAGGGGTTCGGGATGATCCCCCACATCGAGCGGACGACGAGATTCGAACTCGCGACCCTCACCTTGGCAAGGTGATGCTCTACCAACTGAGCCACGTCCGCAGGTGCCGCCACCGTAGACTGCTCGGCGACGAGTTGAACTCTAGCGGATTCCCGGTCCAGCTCAAAACCCGGTTTCCGCAGCGTGCCGGGCCAATGACAAGCTGCTGACGGCGAAGCTGCCGGCCGCCGCCGGCCAACGGCCCGTTCGGCACCTTGCCCAGCAGCCCGCTCACCTGCGCGGTCCGGCCCGTCCCCGGTACTCCGCCCGACCACCAGGAAACCCCGTGCGCGACCCTTCCGCCCTGCCCCCGACAGCCCGTTTCGGCCCGCTCGTCGCCTCCGACCTCCGCGATGTCACCGACGACGTGGCCGCGCTGGACTCCGCGGGCTTCTGGGCGGTCGCGGCGGACTTCGACGGCCGTACGGTCTGCGCCCGGTTCGGCGACGTGCGGCACGAGCCCCGACCCGCGCCGCCGCCCGGTGCCACCCCGGCCACCGTCGCCGCGGACGTCGGCTGGCGCGGCCCCGACCCGCGCGCCTGGACCTCCTCGATGGACCAGGCGGCATACGAGGAAGGCGTACGCGAGATCCGGGCCAGGATCGCGACCGGCGAGGTCTACCAGGTCAACCTCTGCCGGGTGCTGACCGCGCCGCTGCCCACCCGCCTTGACGTCGGCCCCGGTTCCGCCCCCGGCGCCGGCTCGGATGCGGGCGCCGCCGCCTCCGCGTACGGCGACATCGACGCCCTCGGCGCCGTCCTCGCACACGGCAACCCCGCCCCGTACGCCGGCACGATCCGGCTGCCCGCGCACGGCGTCGAGATCGCCACCGCGTCCCCCGAGCTGTTCCTGCGCCGCCGCGGCTCCACCGTCGAGTCCGGCCCCATCAAGGGCACCGCCCGCACCGCCGCGGAATTCCTCAGCAAGGACCATGCGGAGAACGTGATGATCGTCGACCTGGTGCGCAACGACCTCGGCCGGATCTGCGCCACCGGCACGGTCACCGTGCCCGCCCTGTGCGCGGTCGAGCCGCACCCCGGCCTGGTGCACCTGGTCTCCACCGTCCGTGGCGAACTGCGGCCCGGCGCCGGCTGGCCGGAGCTGTTCGCCGCCGCGTTCCCGCCCGGCTCGGTCACCGGCGCCCCCAAGTCCAGCGCGCTGCGGATCATCGCCGAGTTGGAGACCGCCCCGCGCGGCCCGTACTGCGGTGCGATCGGCTGGGTCGACGCCGACCGGCGCACCGCCGAACTCGCCGTCGGCATCCGCACGTTCTGGATCGACCGGAGCCTGCCGGGCGGCCCCGTGCTGCGCTTCGGTGCCGGCGCCGGGATCACCTGGGGCTCCGACCCGCACGGCGAGTGGGCCGAGACCGAATTGAAGGCCGCGCGGCTACTGGCGGTAGCGTCGAAGGAGTACCCCGGGCAGCGCGAAGCGCCGGCCGAGCGCGAGGGGTACGAAAAGCAGGTAGGGCACGAAGGGGCGGCACCCGGCTCGGGCGCCGCGCGCGGCGGTGAAAGGACAGTACGGTGAGGATCTGGGTGGATGGCGGGCTGCGGGACGCGGCCGACGCCACGGTGTCCGTGCTCGACCACGGCCTGACGGTCGGCGACGGTGTCTTCGAGACCCTCAAGGCCGAGCACGGCCGGGTCTTCGCGACCACCCGGCACCTGCACCGGCTGGCCCGCTCCGCGCGCGGCCTCGGCCTGCCCGAGCCCGACCTCGACGAGGTGGCCCGCGCCTGCGAGGCGGTGCTCGCCGCCAACCCGATGCCGCTCGGCCGGCTGCGCGTCACCTACACAGGCGGCCCGTCCCCGCTCGGCTCCGACCGCGG
The DNA here is from genome assembly GCF_056859195.1 of Streptomyces sp. NH27. Lineage (NCBI taxonomy): Bacteria > Bacillati > Actinomycetota > Actinomycetes > Kitasatosporales > Streptomycetaceae > Streptomyces > Streptomyces sp. NH27. Next base: position 3,095 of record NZ_JACEGK010000399.1, on the reverse strand, counting down.
CGACGCCGGCCCCACCCTCGTGATCGCCCTCGGCACCGCGAGCCCCCGCCCCGACACCACCGCCACGGTCACCGTGCCCTGGACCCGCAACGAGAAGGGCGCGCTGACCGGCCTGAAGACCACCTCCTACGGGGAGAACGTGGTCGCCCTGGCCCGTGCGCACGCCGCCGGCGCCTCCGAGGCGCTGTTCGCCAACACCCAGGGGCAGTTGTGCGAGGGCACCGGCTCCAACGTGTTCGTGGTGATCGGCGGCCAACTGCTCACCCCGCCGCTGGAGTCGGGCTGCCTGGCCGGCATCACCCGCGCGCTCGTCGCGGAGTGGACCGGCGCGGAGGAGGCCGAACTGCCGCTCGGCGCCCTCGCGGAGGCCGACGAGGTGTTCCTGACCTCCACCCTGCGCGACGTCCAGGCCGTGCACCGCGTCGACGACCGTACGCTGTCCGGTGCGCCCGGGCCGGTCACCACCAAGGCGATGCGGGTCTTCGCCGAGCGCGCCGCCGCCGACCCCAACCCGTAGGAGCGCCCGCTGTGACCACCACCCTGCGCCCGGCCCGGCCGGTGCGCACCGAGGACGACGGAACCCGCTCCGCCGCCTATACCGTGTGCGTCAACAGCCGCCCCGTCGGCGCCATCGCGATCGGCACCGACCGGCGCTACGGACCGACCGTCGGCCGGATCAACGCGCTGACGATCGACGAGCCCGACCGGCACCGCGGCCGCGGCACCGTCGCCGCGCTCGCCGCCGAGGAGGTGCTGCGGCAGTGGGGCTGCGCCCGGGTGGAGACCACGGTCGGCGCCGACATGCCGTACGCCCTGCGGATGGCCGCGGCGCTCGGCTACACCGAGCGCAATCGCGGCATGCTGCTCGCGCTGCCCGAACCGCCGGCCGGCGGCCACCACACGCTGCCGCCCGGCACCGCCCTGCGCCCGATGCGCGAGGACGAGTACGGCGGCTGGCGCGCATACGAACGCGACGGCTACCTCGCCGCCCTCACCGGCTCGGGCATCCCGCGCGAGCAGGCGGAGACAGCGGAGACCGCCGGCTTCGACCGCGCCTTCCCCGACGGCCTGGCCACCCCCGGCACCACGATCCTCGTCCTCGAAGTGGACGGCGCTCCCGCCGGCCACCTCGCCTGGATACGGCTCGCCGACCCGTCGTGGGTCGCCTCCGTCGAGGTCGCCCAGGAGCACCGCGGCCACGGCTACGGCCGCGCCCTCATGCACGTGGCGGAGGACCTCACCCGCGACGCCGGCGCCTCCTCGCTCGGGCTGAACGTCTTCGCTGCGAACGCCACCGCGGTCCGCCTCTACGAATCCCTCGGCTACCGCCCGACCGACCACCACTTCAGCAAGCCCCTCCTGTAAGGGGGGCGGGGCGCGGGAGCTGTTGCCGCTGGAGGGCCCGCGCGGGCGTCACCGTCGGCTACGAAAACGGGCCCGCCGCCGGGGAGTTGGGCAACCGCACGGGGGCCGCGCGCCGTGGCCGCCGGGGGACCGCGCGGGATGTCCGCCCGGCCGCTGTTCAGGCCAGCAGGCGGTCCGCGATCTCCTCGATCCGCTCGCGCAGCCCCTCCTGGGTCTTGGAACCGTCGAGCAGTTCGTCGCCGATCACGTAGGTAGGTGTGCCGGTCACGCCGATCGCCTTGCCCTCGGCGACGTCGGCGTCCACCACCAGCAGATGCCGGCCGTCGATCAGCGCGGTGTCCACTTCCTCGGCGTCCAGGCCCAGTTCGGCCGCCGTCTCGACCAGCACCGGCTCGCCGCGGTGGGCCAGTTCCTCCGTCCGCGCGAGCACCGCCTCCGCGTACGGCTGGCCCTTCCCCTGCGCGTGCGCCTCCTCGTACGCCTGCGCCGCCGCCTGCGCGTGCTGGTGCTTGGCCAGCGGGAAGTGCCGGAACCGGATGTCGAGCGCGGCGCCGTACCGCTCGCGCAGCGCCCGCAGGTCGGCGAGCGCGGTGTGGCAGTCCGGGCACTGCAACTCGCACCAGACGTCGAGCACGGCGGGGGAGGGGATGTCGGTCATACCGTTCAGTCTCCCACCGCTCCGGAGGGCCGCGCGCCGGGCTCCGCCTCCCCCCCACGACCTACCGCTCACGGAGGAGGCACCCGGATTTGCCCCCCAGATCCGCGGAACCGGCCGCCTCATCGTGGCCGCAGGGGGCCTGGGCGAGGCAGGATGGGGGAGACCACTCTCGCGGGGCCCGGCCGGACCCCCGGGCCGACCCGCAGCCGCAGGAGCCGCCGGATGCTGACCGATACGCTGTGCGCCGCCCTGTCCGCGGGCGGCCTGGCCATCGCGATCGTGACCGCCTACCGCCGCAGATTCCTGGCCGCGACCCGGATCGCCGCGGTCTCGCTGCTGCCGGTCGGCCTGGCGCTGGCCGGCCTGGTCACCCTCGGCCGCAAGGTCGGCACCGCCACCGGCGACTGGGCCGTCGACCTCGTCTTCAAGCCGACGGTGTGGCTCGGCTTCGGCGTCATCGCTTGCTCCGCGGTGCTCTTCGGCATCACACGGCTGGTCTCGGGCCGCCGGCAACGGCGCGGCGGCGCCGACTCCTCCGGCGCCCCGGCCGGGCCCGCTGCCGTGGCCGGCGCCTCCGGTCCCGCAGCCGAGCCCGTCCCGGCGCTCAGCGCGGGCAAGCGGCGCTCCCGAGGATCCGCGGACGGTGGCCTGTCGGACTTCGCGGACATCGAGGAGATCTTGAAGCGGCGCGGGATCTGAGCTCATCCGGGGCCGTCCGCGCAAGTCGGTCCCGGCATCCGAGACGCAGGTAAACACCCTTGTAAAGTCCGCGTGTTGGGCGACGCGGGGTGCGGCGCTGCGCGATCATCGCGGTGTGCTGCCCACCCCCGGGGACGTCATCGCCCCTTCGCGGCCGGACCGTGCCGAACTGCCCGCTTCCGCCCTCGCTGCCCTCATCACCCTCCCCGCCGTCGGTTGTGAGCGACCGCTTCTGCTCGCCGTCAGGCCCGTGCCCGTACTGCCCGCCGTGCCGGTGCGCGCGGCACTGCCGCCCGCGCCGCCGTGTCCGGTGCTTCCAGCGCCACCGGTTCGACCGGTTCGACCGGTTGCACCAGGCCAACCTGTCCACCCC
>NZ_JACEGK010000398.1:0-7412 GCF_056859195.1 Streptomyces sp. NH27 | reverse complement strand
ACCGTACGGCGGCTGCGGGGCCGGGGCGCCGCTGTAGGCCGGGTCGACCGACTGGGCGCCGCCCGGGTAGCCGTAGCCGGCCTGCGGCGCGGTCGCGCCGTAGGGCTGCGGGCCACCGACGCCGTACGGCTGCGGCTGCTGCGGCCGCGGGGCACCGGCCAGCGGGGCCTTGAGCGCGGGCAGCCGGTTGGACAGCACCGAGAGCACGGCGATGGCCAGGCCGAAGACCAAGGTCAGCCAGGCACCGGCACCCTTGTCCACGCCATCCTGGTTGTTGAAGAGGGTGGCCCACAGCGCGGTCCAGCCGATGAACAGGGACAGCGCGATCGCCCACTGGTCAAGGCCCAGGCCCAGCACCTGCCGGCCGACGAACTGCCCGGTCCTGGCGAACAGCACGGCGACGGCGACGATGATCGCGGCCAGCGTCACCGACGGCAGGATCGGGAAGGTGTCCGAGTGCCAGAGGTTCTCGGAGTGGGATGCGGACGACCCAAACGCCGAGCCGTAGTCGACTTTGTAGAACGGCAGGAAGGAGGCGATCAGCAGCAGCGCCGCTGAGCCGATCACCAGGCCGTCTCCTCGGGTCAGGGAGCGGATGTTCACGTCGGGTCCTGTCCTTTGCGATGCGAGATGCGGGAATCGGTTCGTCGGGGCGGGAAGCGGTGCCCCATCGTACGGGTGTGATCTTCGGCCGGGTGCCAGGTATGGGTCTTGGTGCACGATCCATACCGGACTGCTACAGCCCTGTCACCTCTTCCCATCGGCAGGCCCCGCGGGGGAACCCTCGAGAAAGGCGGTGAGACCGTCGGCGATCCCCTGGGCGGCGTGCTGCCGCCAGCCGGAGCTCGTCAACGACTTGGCGTCCTGCTTGTCGCGCATGTTGCCGCACTCGATGAACACCTTCGGCACGGTGGAGAGGTTGAGCCCGCCCAGATCGTCGCGGACCATCAACCCCCTTCCGCCGCCGAGGTAGTTGGCGAAGGGCTCACCGGTCGCCGCCTTGAAGTGCGTGCGCAGCGTGCCGGCCAGCCGCAGCGAAGGAGCGGCGATCTTCCGGGTGTCGGCGGCGCCCTCGTGCAGCGACTTGGGCGCGATCACGTGGAAGCCGCGCGCGCCGGCGGGCGCACCGTCCGCGTGGATGGACAGCGCGGCGTCGGCGTGCGCGTCGTTGCCGATCCGGGCCCGCTCGTCGACGCAGGGGCCGTACGGGCGGTCGCCGTTCTGGGTCAGTACGACCTTCGCGCCGCGCGCGACCAGGATCGCCCGCACCCGCCGGGAGACGTCCAGGGTGTAGGACGCCTCCGGGTAACCGGAGTTGGTCTCGGTCCCCGTGGTGTCGCATTCCTTGCGGTTCGTGCCGATATCGACCAGCCGGTTGATCTCTTCGGTGTGCTGGTAGTTGGTCGGATTGTGCCCCGGGTCGAGCACGACGACCTTCCCGGCCAGGGGAAGCGTTTCAGCAGACGGCTTCGCCGACGAGGGGGTGGCGCCGGGCGTGGACGTGCCGCCGCCGGCGTTCTTTCCGTCGGCGCCTCGCGCGCTGCCGGTGCTGTGCGTGCCGCCGGAACCGGAGCCCGAGCCCGCCGCTGTCCCGCAGCCGCTCAGAAGCACCGCCGCCGCCACTACGACCGCTGCGACGATTCCGCCGCCACGACCGCCCCCGTGTGACCCGTTGCTGAACACGCCCGCGACTCTATCGGCCCAAGCCGTCAGCTTGCACCCTGAGTGACTGTCCGTGGCCTCCGGCGGCCCCTCCGGGCCCGTCGATGCTCCCGCTCCCCCGTCGCAGCACCCGCAGCGTGCGGGTCACCGACACCTCGGTGAACGCCCCCGAGTCCAGCGCCCGCCGATAGACGCGATACGGGGCCTGGCCGCCGTCGGCCGGGTCGGGGAAGACGTCGTGGATCACCAGCACGCCACCCTCGGCGAGCAGCGGCGCCCAGCCCTCGTAGTCGGCGTTCGCGTGCTCGTCGGTGTGGCCGCCGTCGATGAAGACCAGGCCGAGCGGCTGCCGCCACACCTTCGCGACCTGCGGGGAACGGCCGACCACCGCGATCACGTGGTCCTCCAACCCGGCCGCGTACAGGGTCCGGCGGAAGTGCGGGAGCGTGTCCATCCGCCCGAGCGCGGGATCCACCAGTTCCGGGTCGTGGTACTCCCAGCCCGGCTGCTGCTCCTCGCTGCCGCGGTGGTGGTCGACGGTCACCACGACCGTGCCGGCCGCCGCGGCGGCCTCCGCGAGCAGCAGCGTGGAGCGGCCGCAATACGTGCCGACCTCCAGCAACGGCAGCCCGAGACCGGCCGCGGCCTCCTTCGCGGCGGCGTGCAGGGCCATGCCCTCGTCGAGCGGCATGAAGCCCTTGGCGGCCTCGAAGGCGGCGAGTACGTCCTTGTGCATGCCGCCAGCGTAGGCGCTCCGCGCCCGGCGCCCGGCGCAGCCCGGCCGCCCCTGATGACGCGCCCGCCGCCGCGTCCGTCTGCCCGGCCGGCCGCCCCTGGCGACGTACCCACCGCCGTGCCCGCCCCGCCGGGCCCGGCCGCCGCATCCGGCCGTGACCAGCAGTGACGGGCCAACTCGTATGGCCTGGAGGACCGTTCGTGCCTACGCTGGCCGGGTACGTTCCGGCAGGTTCCGCAGGTTCCCTACGACCAAGGAGTCTCATGTCCGTACCTGGTCCGGCCCATGACATCCTGTCGCCGGAGTTCGCCGAGGACCCCTACTCCAGCTACCGGGTGATGCGGCAGGAGACGCCTCTCGTCTGGCACGAGGCCATGCAGAGCTACATCGTGTCGCGCTACGAGGACGTCGAACGCGCCTTCAAGGACAGCACCTTCACCACCGACAACTACGGGTGGCAGGTCGAGCCCGTGCACGGGCGGACCATCCTCCAGATGAGCGGCCGCGAGCACTCGGTACGCCGCGCCCTGGTCGCGCCCGCCTTCCGCGGCCGGGAACTCCAGGAGAAGTTCCTGCCCGTGATCGAGCGCAACTCCCGCCAACTCATTGACGGTTTCCGGCAGTCGGGCTCGGCCGAGCTGGTCGGGCAGTACGCCACCCGCTTCCCGGTGAACGTGATCGCCGACATGCTCGGGCTGGACCAGGCCGACCACGACAGGTTCCACGGCTGGTACACCTCGGTGATCGCGTTCCTCGGCAACCTCGGCCAGGACCCGGAGGTCACCGCGGCCGGCGAGCGCACCCGGGTGGAGTTCGCCGAGTACCTGCTCCCGGTCATCCGGCACCGCCGGGAGCACCTCGGCGACGACCTGCTCTCCGCGCTGTGCGGTGCCGAGGTCGACGGCACCGCGATGAACGACGAGGACATCAAGGCGTTCTGCAGCCTGCTGCTGGCCGCCGGCGGCGAGACCACCGACAAGGCGATCGCGAGCGTCTTCGCCAACCTGCTACGGCACCCCGACCAGTTGGCGGCGGTGCGGGACGACCGGGCGCTGATCCCCCGCGCGTTCGCCGAGACGCTGCGCTACACGCCCCCGGTGCACATGATCATGCGCCAGGCCGCCGAGGACGTGCCGGTCGCCGGCGGTGTCATCCGCAAGGGCAGCACCGTCACCTGCCTGATCGGCTCCGCCAACCGCGACGAGCAGCGGTACGCCGACCCGGACACGTTCGACATCTTCCGGACCGACCTGAACAGCACCAACGCGTTCTCCGCCGCCGCCGACCATCTGGCGTTCGCGCTGGGCCGGCACTTCTGCGTCGGCGCGCTGCTGGCCAAGTCCGAAGTGGAGGTGGGGGTGGACCAGTTGCTCGACGCCATGCCGGGGATCAGGCTCGCGCCGGGCGAAGTCCCCGTCGAGCGGGGCGTGTTCACCCGTGGCCCGGCGTCGGTCCGGGTGGAGTTCGACCCGGTGTGACCGGCCGGGCGGCCGGCCCGGCCACCCGTCGCCGACGCGTGCGCGTCAGTTGACATGGGCCGAGGTGAAGTGGACCGGCAGCACGTCCAGGCCGCGCATCCAGATCGACGGCCGCCAGGCCAGTTCCGCCGGCCGCACCGCCAACTCCACGTCGGGCAGCCGGTCGAGCAGCACCTCCACCGCGGTGCCGGCGATCGCCTCGGCCAACTCCGGTGCCGGGTAGGGGCAGCGGTGCTCGCCGTGGCTGAAGGAGACGTGCGCGCTGTTGCCGCCGGTGCCGGCGTGCCCGTCGGGGCGCACCTCGGGGTCGGTGTTGGCCGCGGCCAGCCCGAGCACCACGCAGTCGCCCTGCCGGATTCGGCGGCCGCCCAACTGCGTGTCCCGGCCGGCGAAGTTCTGCGTCGGGGTGTCCTCCCACAGCACCTCGGGCAGCGGCGGCCCGAAGTTGTTGCGGGCCACCACGAACGGCAGCCCGTGGTGCTCCAACCGGTCGATGGCGTACCAGGAGTCGGCGACCCGGCGCGGGTCCACCAGCACCACAGCGCCGAGCGTGCCGGAGAAGAGCCGGTCCCACAGGAACCAGAAGCGCTCCTGGCCTGGGGCGCCGAACAGGTACAGCACCATCCGCTCGTTGAGGCTGATCCGGCCGAAGTCGAACGCGACCGTGGTGGTGACCTTGCCGTCCACCCCGGTGGTCTCGTCGATGCCGATGCCGGCCCGGGTCATCGTCTCCTCGGTGTTCAGCGGGCGGATCTCGCCGACCGAGCGGACCATGGTGGTCTTCCCGACGCCGAACCCGCCGACGATCACGATCTTCAGTCCCTGGTCCGCGGTGTCGGCCAGCGGCGCACGCGCGGGCGGTTCGGAGGTTGCGGAGTCCAACGAGCACCTGCTTCAGAAGTTCGGAATCGGGCAGCTCGGCACCCGCCGACGTGCTGGGGTGGCGGGCGGTGACCTTGCCGGTGTCGAGAAGGTCGGCCAGCAGGATGCGCACCACGCTCACCGGCAGCCGCAGGTCGGCCGAGAGTTCCACGACCGCCGTCGGCGTACGGCAGATCCGCAGGACGGCGACGTGCTCGGACTGCATGCCGGCCGACGGCCGCGACTCGCTGACGATGAGGGCGACCAGGTCCAGCCGCACGTCTTCCACGCGGCTGCGGCCCCCGGTGACGGTGTAGAGCCGGTCCGGGTTCTCGCCCTCGACGGACCCGCGGGTCATACGGAGTCCTCGCCCGGCCTTCGCGGCGGTGCGGTCAGGTGGTCGCCCAACTGCTCCACCAGCTCACTGGTGTTGTGACCGATCATCCCGGCGTCGGCGTCCTGCGCGGCCAGCACCGCGAGGTGCGCGCCCTCGCCGGCCTCCACGATCACCAGCAGGCCGCCGTGGAACTCGGTCATCGACTGCCGCACCCCGCCGGTGCCGTCCCCGAACTCCACGGACGCGCCGTGCGACAGGCTCTGGATGCCCGACGCGATGGCGGCGAGCTGGTCGGCCTGGTCGACCGTCAAACTGGTGGACCAGCTCATCTTGAGGCCGTCCCGGGAGAGTACGAGCGCGTACCGGCTGCCGGGAGCGCGGTCGAGGAGACTGTCCAGCAACCAGTCCAGGTTGCGATCGGTGGTCTGTATCGCGGTGAGGGCCCGCCCGGTGCTGCTCCGGGTCACTGGCCCCTTCCTCCAACGTTTTCGGTGAAGCAGCTGCGGCTGTCAGCGGCGTGCGATAGGGCCGCGGGGAGCGGTGAGTCCGATCGGATCTGGTGCATTCCGGATTGTTCCGGGGCGGGAATTATCGCGTCGCGGCGGATTTCCCGCCGGTTGTTTCGCCGGGCGGATCATCAACGGGATTGACCGCGGAGGGGGTTGGCGGGTGGAGCGGCACCGGATGAGTGTGGGTGGACCGCCGCCGGGTGGACGTACCGCCGCCGTACCTCCTCCGAACTGCCCCCGGACCTCCCCCTTACCGCCTTCGGACCGCCTCCGTACCACCTTCGGACCGACCGGGGGGCGTAGGTCCCGGATAGGCCGAAATCCCGATGCCCCGCGGCAGGTCGACCGGGAGGATGGTCGTATGAGCGAACTCTTGGGGCAGCGCGCGCCCACCTCCCGCACCCGCCGTTCCGCAGCCCCCGCGTGGGCGGTGCTCGTGGCGGTCTGCGCGGGCCAGTTCCTGGTCGTGCTCGACGTCTCCGTGGTCAACGTGGCGCTGCCGTCGATGCGCACCGCGCTGAACCTCAGCGACAGCGGCCAGCAGTGGGTGGTGAACGCGTACGCCCTGACCTTCGCCGGCTTCCTGCTGCTGGGCGGCCGGGCCGCCGACCTCTTCGGCCGCAAGCGCACGTTCCTGGTCGGCCTGGGCCTGTTCACCGCGGCGAGCCTGGCCGGCGGCCTCGCGCAGGACGAGTGGATGCTGATCGGCGCCCGCGCGGTGCAGGGCCTCGGCGCGGCGGTGCTCGCCCCGACCACGCTGTCCATCCTCACCACGTCCTTCCCCGAGGGCTCGGAGCGCACCCGGGCGATCGGCACGTGGACGGCGGTCGGCGCCGGCGGCGGGGCGGCCGGCGGCCTGGTCGGCGGGCTGCTCACCGACTACCTGTCCTGGCGCTGGGTGCTGCTGGTCAACGTCCCGGTGGGCGCGCTGGTGCTGGTGGGCGCGGCGCTGTGCCTGACCGAGAGCCGCGCCGACCGGGCCCGCCGGCTCGACATACCGGGCGCGGTCCTGGTCACCGCGGGGGTGGCCGGACTGGCGTACGGCATCGCGCAGAGCGAGTCGCACGGCTGGACCTCGACGCACTCGCTGCTGCCGCTCATCGCGGGCGCCGTGCTGCTCGCGGTGTTCACGCTGGTCGAGGCGCGTACGACGGCGCCGCTCATGCCCCTGCGGCTGTTCCGGGTGCGGTCGGTGTCCGCGGCGAACACCGTGCTGCTCGGGTGCGGCGCGGCGACCTTCTCGACCTGGTACTTCCTCTCCCTCTATATGCAGAACGTGCTGCACTACAGCCCCGTGCGGGCCGGGGTGTCCTTCCTCCCGCACACCATCGCCGTCATCATCGGCTCCAAACTCGCACCCCGCCTGATGGGCAGGGTCGACGCGCGGCTGGTCGGCGCGGCCGGCGGGGTGCTCGCCGCGGCCGGGCTGGCCTGGCAGAGCACCCTCACCGTGCACGGCGACTTCGCCGGGACCATCCTCGGGCCGGGCATGGTCACGATGTTCGGGGCGGGCCTGCTGATGACGCCGATCGCGGCGGCGGCCACCTCCGGGGTGGCGATGAGCGAGCAGGGCATCGTCTCCGGGCTGCTCAACACCTCACGCCAACTCGGCGGCGCCCTCGGGCTCACCATCCTCGCCACGGCCGCCGCCGACCGCGCCTCCACCCGGCACGCACACGGAGCCGACGACCTCCATGCCCTCACCGCCGGCTACGGCCTCGCCTTCCTCATCGGCGCGGCGTTCCTCGCGGCGGGCACCTGCCTGATCGCGCTCCTGCCGAACCCGACCCCGAAGCCGGCGTAGCTCCTGCGGAGTTGCTCAGCCGGCC
>NZ_JACEGK010000397.1:0-7414 GCF_056859195.1 Streptomyces sp. NH27 | reverse complement strand
TTCAGTGCCAGCACCAGCCGGCCCTCCCCCGCGGGCACCTCCACGTCGGCCCCTTCGGGCTCCACCGCGGGATTCGGCCCGACCGAAGCCGCCGTACGCCATCCACCCTGCCCGCCGCCGCCCGCACCTCCGTCGCCCGCAGCGCCGTCGCCCGCTCCCCCGTCGCCCCCGTTGCCCGCGCCGCCGCGCGCGTCCGCCGCGGTGGAGCCCGCGGGGTCGCCTGCGTCGTGGTGCTCCAGCAGCGCCGCGGACTCCATCGCGAAGGTCTCACGGACGCGGTCGAGCAGCGCGGTGATGTGGTCGGTGCCGTCCTCGCCGCGCAGGACGGTGCCGGCGAGATACCCGAGGATCTCGGTCTCGGCGCGGCTGCGGGCGGCCTGTTGGGCGCGGCGGGCGGCGAGGTCGACGACGGAGGCGACCGCGATGCCGACGGCGACGAAGATCACCAGGGCGAGCAGGTTCTGCGGGTTGGAGATGGTGAAGGTGTGGGTGGGCGGCGCGAAGAAGTAGTTGAGCAGGAGCGAGCCGAGCAGGGCCGCGGCGATCGCCGGGAAGACCCCGCCGACGAGGGCGGCGGCCACCGTGAGCGTGAGGAAGAGCAGCAGCGGCGTGGTGAGCCCGGGGGTGCCGGTGCCGGAGCGCAGCGCGAGGGTGAGCAGCGGCGGGCCGCCGAGGCCGATCAGCCAGCCGCCGACCGCGCGGGCCCGGCCCAGGCCGATCGGCAGTCGCCCGGGCAGCCGGGGCCGGCCGCCGGCGACGTGCTCGTGGGTGACGATGTGCACGTCGATGTCGCCGGACTCGCGGGCCACGGTGGCGCCGACACCGGGCCCGAGTGCGTACTGCCACGCTTTGCGGCGGCTGGAGCCGAGCACGATCTGGGTGGCGTCCACGCCGCGCGCGAAGTCGAGCATCGCGGCGGGGATGTCGCCGCCGACCACGGAGTGGTAGCTGCCGCCGAGGTCCTCGACCAGCCGGCGCTGGCCGCCGAGGTCGCCCGCGGACGCGCCGACCAGGCCGTCGGAGCGCACCACGTGCACCGCGAGCAGTTCGCTGCCGGACCCCTTCGCCGCGATCCGGGCGGCCCGCCGGATCAGGGTGGCGCCCTCGGGGCCGCCGGTGAGGCCGACCACGATCCGCTCGCGGGTCTGCCAGGTCTGGGCGATGCCGTGCTCGGCGCGGTAGCGCAGCAGGTACTCGTCGACGCGGTCCGCGGTCCACAGCAGCGCCAGTTCGCGCAGCGCGGTGAGGTTGCCGGGCCGGAAGTAGTGCGAGAGGGCGGCGTCGACCCGGTCGGGGGCGTAGACGTTGCCGTGTGCGAGGCGGCGGCGCAGCGCGTCGGGGTCCATGTCGACCAGCTCGATCTGGGCGGCGCGCCGGACCACCTCGTCGGGCACGGTCTCCTGCTGCCGTACCCCGGTGATGCCCTCGACCACGTCGCCCAGGGACTCCAGGTGCTGGATGTTGACGGTGGAGACCACGTCGATGCCCGCCCGCAGCAGTTCCTCGACGTCCTGCCAGCGCTTGGCGTGGCGGCTGCCGGGCACGTTGGTGTGCGCCAGCTCGTCCACCAGCGCGACCTTGGGACGGCGGGCCAGCACCGCGTCGAGGTCCATCTCGGTGAACTCGACGCCGCGGTGCAGGACGCGGCGCCTGGGGACGGCCTCCAGACCGGCGAGCAGTTCGCGGGTGCGGGCACGGCCGTGGTCCTCGACGTACGCGGCGACCACGTCGGTGCCGCGGGCCACCCGGCGGTGGGCCTCGCCGAGCATGGCGTAGGTCTTGCCCACGCCGGGGGCGGCGCCGAGGTAGATCCGCAGACTGCCGCCGTGCGACGTGGCCACCGGTACCTCTCCCTCTCGCGTTCCACCGCCTTCGTGCTTTGTAGCGCATCCTCGCGCTCCGCAGCCGCGCCCGCGCTCCGTATGCAGGCGCCTTCGCGCTCCACGGACACCTTCGGGCTCCGCAAGGCACCTTCGGACTTCTCGAAGTGCCTTCGCGCTCCGCAGGCACGTTCGTACTCCGCAGGCACGTTCGTACTCCGCAGGCACCTTCGAGCATAGGGTGCCCGGCGGCGGCTCAACGCCCGCGACCAGCGCCGGTGCGGCGCGCTCCGCGGCTTCCCGCCCCGCCGACAAGGCACCAGCCCGAAACGCGTTAAGGACGCGCTAAGATCCTCGGCCCGCATCCCCGAATGTCCGATTCGCCCCGACTCCGTGCAGTAGTGATAAGGAGGCCCGCCCACCTTTCCGAACGGACTGCCCATGCTGTCGTCCACCACCCGGCCCGCGACCGCGGCGCTCCCCGAGAGCCACGGGTACCGGGTGAAGAAGCACCTGCTGGGCAAGCCGCTCGTGACGGAGCAGCTGAGGGGCGAGCGGCTGTCCAACCCGATCGCGCTGGGCGTGCTCGCCTCGGACTGCATCTCCTCGATGGCGTACGGCTCCGAGCAGATGCTGGTGGTGCTGATCCCGGCGATCGGCGTCGCCGCGTTCACCGCGCTCATACCCCTGACCGCGGCGATCTTGTGCGTACTGCTGCTGCTGACGCTCTCCTACCGCGACGTGGTCATGGCCTACACCCGGGCCGGCGGCTCCTACGTGGTGGCGCGGGAGAACTTCGGACCGCGCATCGCCCAGGTCGCCGCGGTCGCGCTGCTGATCGACTACATCGTCACCGTCGCGGTCCAGGCGGCGGCCGGCACCGACGCCCTGGTGTCGCTGATCCACCTGCTGTGGGGCGACGCCCGCCTGACCGCTCTGGACGACAACAAGCTCTTCATCACCATCGGGGTGGTGCTGCTGCTGTGCTGGGGCAACCTGCGCGGCATCCGTGAGGCGGGCCGCTCCTTCGCGCTGCCCGCCTACCTGTTCATCAGCGCGATGGCGCTGCTGATCATCACCGGCTTCACCCGCTTCCTGCTCGGCGACCACTCCCGCATCGACGTCCACACCCCGGGCATGGTCGGCCTCGGCACCGACACCCACGGCTTCTTCTACGGCGCCACCCTGCTGATCCTGCTGCGCGCCTTCGCCAACGGCGGCTCGTCGCTGACCGGCCTGGAGGCGATCTCCAACGGCGTCAGCGTCTTCCGCAGCCCGCAGGGTCCCAACGCCCGCCGCACCATGGTCGCGATGTCCTGCATCCTGGGCACCGGCGTCCTCGGGGTGTCCCTGCTCGCGCACATCACCCACGCCACGCCGTACGTCGCGCAGACCCCCACCGTCGTGTCGCAGGAGGCGAGTTGGGCCTTCGGCGGCAACTGGTACGGCACCGCGGGCCTGGTCTTCGTACAGCTCGCGACCGCGCTGATCCTCTACATGGGGGCGAACACCTCCTTCAACGGCTTCCCGTTCCTGGCCAGCTTCGTCGCCGAGGACTCCTTCCTGCCCCGCCAACTCACCCGGCGCGGCCACCGGTTGGCCTTCTCCAACGGCATCATCGTGCTGACCGTGGTGTCGCTGACGCTGCTGATCGCCACCAAGGGCAGCCTGAACGCGCTCGTCGGGCTGTACGCGATCGGGGTGTTCTCCGGCTTCACCATGGCCGGCGCCGGCCTGGTCCGGCATCACTGGAAGTCGCGCGACGGCAGGTGGCGGGCGAAGCTCGCGCTCAACGGCCTGGCCTGCGGGGTGTCGCTGCTGGTCGCCCTGATCTTCGCGGTCACCAAGTTCACCGAGGGCGCGTGGGTGGTGGTGCTGGTGTTCCCGATCGGCGTGTGGGCGCTGATCAAGGTGAACAAGCGCTACCGCGAGGAGGCCGCCGCGCTGGCGGCCGCGCCCGCCGACGCCACCCAGCCGCGTGCCAGCAGCCAGGTGATGTACATCCTGGTGGACCGCGTCGACCTGGCCGTGCTCAAGGCGATCCGGTACGCCCGTGCGCTGCGGCCGACCGAGATCCGCGCGGTGCACGTCATGGTCGACGCCCAGGAGGCGAAGCGGCTGGCCGCGCAGTGGAACCGCACCGAAGTCGGCGACCTGCCACTGGAGATGGTGGAGTGCCCCGACCGCCGGATCAGCCGCGCGGTGCTCGAACTGGTCGACCGCCGCATCCGCGAGCAGCAGGCCCAGGTCACCCTGCTCATCCCCGAGCGCAACTACTCCCCGGTCCTCGGCCGTCTGCTGCACCGGCGCACCGCCGACCACATCGCCCGCGCGGTCGGCCGGCTGCCCGACGTGGTGGCCACGATCGTCCCGTTCGACGTCGCCGAGCCCCACGAGGAGCGGGCGCCCGACGGATCGGCCGCCGCCCGGCGCGCGTGACTCAGGTCGCCCTTACTCGGATACGGGGTAGGGCGCCCGGGCGGGTCGGCCCGAACCGGCATGCGGCGCACGGCAGTCGACGACCGAGAGGCGGCCCTCCCGCATGGACGCGCCCGACATACCGGCGGCAAAGTCGCAGGGCGGCGCGAGCCCGCTCCCTCCTACTCCCCAGGTCGTATCGTGTCCGGACCCGCACACCATCGCGAAGGGAACACCGTGATCGAGGAGTTGACGGCCTTCGTGCGCGCCCGCATGACGGAGGACCTGACGTACGCGTGGGGCAGCGCCGTCGCGGGTGGCCGGTGGGCGGCGGAGGGCCCGCGGCTGGTCGTCGACACCGGCGCCGCGTTCGAACTGACGGCGCCGCTCGCCACGCACATCGCCCACCACGACCCGGCACAGGTGGTCCGCGCGGTCGCCGCCAAGCAGGCGATCGTCGCCAAGTGCGAACGCCACCTGGCGCAGGGCGCGCCCGGGCTCGATGCCCGCGACAGCGAGCTGTTCGTCGCGCAGATCCTCGTCACCCTGGCCGCGGAGTGGGCGTCCCACCCCGACTACCGCGACGAATGGAACGGCTCCCCCGCCGCCGAGGCATAACGCCCATACGCACTGGACGGCACCCCGCCGTCGCGGTGCCGGTCCGCACCGTAGCGGCGGCGGCGTAACGGCTGCCCCCCGGAGGGACTCACCCGGATGGGGGTGCATGGTCGGCTTTCCCCCGGTGAGCGGGTACGGCTGACGTACCCGAAGCCGTGTGCACGCACCCCCGTAAAGGACCCCCATGCCGACCGGTCTGAACGACGAGGAACTGTCCGCGCTGGATGCCCACTGGCGTGCGGCGAACTATCTGGCCGTGGGCCAGATCTACCTGCTGGACGGCAACGCGCTGCTGACGGAGCCGCTGCGCCCTGAGCACGTGAAGCCGCGGCTGCTGGGCCACTGGGGCACCTCCCCGGGGCTGAACCTGGTGTACACGCACCTGAACCGGGTGGTGCAGGCCCGCGACCTGGACGCGATCTGCGTGTGGGGCCCGGGCCACGGCGGCCCCGCGGTGCTGGCGAACGCGTGGCTGGAGGGCAGCTACAGCCGGACGTACCCGGACATCACCCGGGACGGGAACGGGATGGGCCGGCTGTTCCGCCAGTTCTCGTTCCCCGGCGGGGTACCGAGCCACGTGGCGCCGGAGACCCCGGGGTCGATCCATGAGGGCGGCGAGCTGGGCTACTCCCTGTCCCACGCCTACGGTGCCGCGTTCGACAACCCCGACCTGCTGGTGACCTGCGTGATCGGCGACGGCGAGGCCGAGACGGGGCCGCTGGCCACCTCCTGGCACGGCAACAAGTTCCTCGACCCGAGGCACGACGGCGCCGTCCTGCCGATCCTGCACCTGAACGGCTACAAGATCGCCAACCCCACCGTCCTGGCCCGCCTCCCCGAGGACGAACTGGACGCGCTGCTGCGCGGCTACGGTCACGACCCGATCCACGTCATCGGCGACGAACCCGCCGCGGTGCACCGTGCGATGGCCGCGGCGATGGACACCGCGCTGGACCGGATCGCCGCGATCCAGCAGGCGGCTCGTACCGGCGCGGACCCGGCGGTGGACGGCGCCGACCGGCCGCGCTGGCCGATGATCGTGCTGCGCACCCCGAAGGGCTGGACCGGCCCGGCCGTGGTCGACGGCCTGCCGGTCGAGGGCACCTGGCGCGCCCACCAGGTCCCGCTCTCGGAGGTCCGCACCAACCCCGAACACCTGCGGCAGTTGGAGGAGTGGCTGCTGTCCTACCGCCCCGCCGAGCTCTTCGACGACGCCGGCCGCCCCCGCCCGCAGGTGCTGGCCTGCGTGCCGGAGGGCGAGCGGCGGCTCGGCGCGAACCCGCACACCAACGGCGGGCTGCTGCTGCGCGACCTGCCGATCCCCGACCTGGACGAGTTCGCGGTCCCGGTCGAGCGGCACGGCACCGTACTGCACGAACCGACCCGCGTGCTGGGCCGGTTGCTGGAGCAGGTGATGGCCGACACCGCGCAGCGCCGCGACTTCCGGATCGTCGGCCCCGACGAGACCGCCTCCAACCGCCTCGACGCGGTCTACGCCGCCTCCGGGAAGTCCTGGCAGGAGCGGCTGGTGGCGACCGACGAACACCTCGACCGGCACGGCCGGGTGCTGGAGATCCTCTCCGAACACACCTGCCAGGGCTGGCTGGAGGGCTATCTGCTCACCGGCAGACACGGCCTGTTCTCCTGCTACGAGGCGTTCGTCCACATCGTCGACTCGATGGTCAACCAGCACATCAAGTGGCTGCGCACCACCCGCCGGCTGCCCTGGCGGCGCCCGATCGCCTCCCTCAACTACCTGCTCACCTCGCACGTCTGGCGCCAGGACCACAACGGCTTCTCCCACCAGGACCCCGGCTTCATCGACCACGTCCTGAACAAGTCCCCCGAAGTGGTCCGCGTCTACCTCCCGCCGGACGCCAACACCCTCCTCTCGGTCGCCGAACACGCCCTGAAATCACGGGACTACGTCAACGTCATCGTCGCCGGCAAGCAACCCTGCTTCGACTGGCTGACGATGGACGCCGCCCGCGCGCACTGTGCCCGCGGCGCGGGCATCTGGGAGTGGGCGGGCACCGAGGACGGAACCCGCGAACCGGATGTCGTGCTGGCCTGCGCCGGCGACGTGCCCACCCAAGAGGTGCTGGCCGCAGCCCAGTTGCTCCGCCACCACCTGCCGCAGCTCGCCGTGCGCGTCGTCAACGTCGTGGACCTCGCCCGCCTGCTGCCGGAGAAGGAACACCCGCACGGCATGTCCGACCCGCAGTACGACGCCCTGTTCACCCCCGACAAGCCGGTGATCTTCGCCTACCACGGCTACCCGTGGCTGATCCACCGGCTCGCCTACCGCCGCACCGGCCACCGCGACCTGCACGTCCGCGGCTACAAGGAGATCGGCACCACCACCACGCCGTTCGACATGGTCGTCAGCAACGACCTCGACCGCTACCGCCTGGTCATGGACGTCATCGACCGCGTGCCGGGGCTCGCCGTCCGCGCGGCGCCCGTACGGCAGTTGATGGAGGACACCCGGTTGCGGCACCGGGGCTGGATCCGCGCCCACGGCACCGACCTGCCGGAGGTGGCCGACTGGCGTTGGG
>NZ_JACEGK010000396.1:0-7415 GCF_056859195.1 Streptomyces sp. NH27 | reverse complement strand
GCCGCTGCACCTTGTGGCGCTCGCCCTTGCGCAGGACCAGCGTGGCGCGGCTGCGGGTGGGCAGCACATTCTGCTCCAGGTTGGGCTGGTTGATGGTCCGCCACATCAGCCGCGCGTAGTCCAGCGCCTCCTCCTCGGGCACCTGGGTGTACTTGCGGAAGTACGAGTCCGGGTTCTGGAAGGCGGTCTCGCGCAGCTTGCGGAACCGCCCGAGGTACCACTGCTCGATGTCCTCGGTGCGCGCGTCGACGTACACGCTGAAGTCGAAGTGGTCGGCGAGGCCGATCCGGGTGCGGCCGTCCTTGCCGGGCAGCGCCGGCTGGAGGACGTTGAGCCCCTCGACGATCAGGATGTCCGGGCGGCGCACGGTCAGCCGCTCGCCGGGCACGATGTCGTAGCTCAGATGCGAGTAGACCGGCGCGGTCACCTCGGGGCGGCCGGACTTCACGTCCGCGACGAAGCGGGTGAGCGCGCGGCGGTCGTACGACTCGGGGAAGCCCTTGCGGGACATCAGCCCGCGCCGCTCCAACTCGGCGTTGGGCAGCAGGAATCCGTCGGTGGTGACCAGTTCCACCTTCGGGTGTTCGGGCCAGCGGGCGAGCAGGGCGCGCAGCACCCGGGCGGTGGTGGACTTGCCGACCGCGACGCTGCCGGCCACCCCGATCACGAACGGCGTGCCGGGCTGCGCGCCGGCCGGTCCCGCGGCCGCGCCGAGGAAGGTGTTCAGCGCGCCGCGCAGGCCGCTGTGCGCGGCGATGTACAGGTTCAGCAGCCGGGACAGCGGCAGGTAGACGTCGACCACCTCCTCCAGGTCCACGACGTCGCCGAGCCCGCGCAGCCGCTCCACCTCGTCGGCGGTGAGCGGCAGCGGCGTACGGTCGCGCAGCGCGCTCCACTGGGCGCGGGTCAGGTCGACGTAGGGACTCGTGGCGGCGGCGAGTTGCGGCGTGGTCGGCACCGGGCCATTGTCCAGTGGGCGCGGGCCGATGGCGCCGCGGGGTGCGGGTGTTGACGGCGTTCAGGGGCGCCCGCCGCGCTACCCCCCAGGTCGTAAGCTGACCTCCATGGACGGCAGCACGCGACAGGGCGGTCCGGTCGGGACGGCAGCCCGGACCGCACCTCGGACGGCACCCGGTACGGCAGCGGGTGCGGTGTGATCGTCGGCGTCGGCATCGACGTTGCCGAGATCCAGCGCTTCGAGGCGGCCCTCGCCCGCACCCCGGGCATGGCCGCACGCCTCTTCACCCCGGCCGAGTTGTCGCTCCCCTCCGGCGCCCCCCGCGGCTCCGCCTCGCTCGCGGCCCGCTTCGCCGCCAAGGAGGCGCTGGCCAAGGCGCTGGGCGCGCCCGCGGGTCTGCAGTGGCTCGACGCGGAGATCACCACGTCCGCCGCCGGCCAGCCGCACCTCGCCGTCCAGGGCACCGTCGCCGCCCGCGCCGCCGTCCTCGGCGTCCGCAGCTGGCACGTCTCGCTCTCCCACGACGCGGGCATCGCCTCCGCGGTGGTCATCGCCGAGGGCTGAGCCCGCCCCCGGCGGTCAGCTCTCGTAGTGGAAGCGGCAGGCGGCGATCCGGATCTCGTCGCCCGCCTCGATCTTCACTCGTCTTCCACCAGGGTGCGAAGGGTGCCGCCGCCGCTCTCCAGGTTCTCGATGGAGCCGAGCAGGCGGCGGGCGTTGGCCGGGTTGCTCAGCAGATACGCGGTCTCGCGCAGCGACTCGTACTCCGCGAGGGACATGATGACGGCGGGCTCATGGCCGGCGCGCGTGATGACGATCTCCTCCCGGTCGTCATCGACCGCGTCCAGAACTTCGGCGTACCTCGCGCGGGACTCCGAGTAGGTCATGGTTCTCATGGCGCCTCCTTGTGTGCAGAAAGTTGTACTACCAAAAAATGCCGGCGTGGCAGGGAGTTCGGGGGCTCCGTAAGCTCGGTGAGGGGCGCCGAGCGGAAGGTTGCTGATGAGGTACGGGCACAGCGTGGAGGCCGTGCGGCGGGGCGAGGCGGCGCTGATGGCGCGGGTCCCGGAGGGCGCGCTGATGCAGCGCGCGGCGGCCGGGCTGGCCACCGCGGGCGCGGACCTGCTGGGGCGGGTCTACGGAGCGCGGGTGGCGGTGCTGGTGGGCAGCGGCGCGAACGGCGGGGACGCGTTGTTCGCGGCGGCGCGGCTGGTCCGCAGGGGCGCGGCGGCGACCGCGGTGCTGCTGAACCCGGAGCGGGCGTACGCCGAGGGACTGGCGGCGTTCAGGTCGGCCGGCGGACGGGCGGTGACGGCGGAAGAGGGCGCGCGGGCCGTCGCGCGGGCGGACCTGGTGCTGGACGGCGTGACCGGCATCGGCGGCAAGGGCGGGCTGCGGCCCGGGGCGGCCGTGCTGGCACAGGCCGCGCGGGAGGCGCGGGCCGCGGTGCTCGCCGTCGACCTGCCCAGCGGGGTGGACGCCGACACCGGCGAGGTGCACGGCCCGGCGGTGCACGCGGACGCGACCGTCACGTTCGGCACGTACAAGCCCGCGCTGCTGATCGATCCGGCGGCGGAGTTCGCCGGGGCGCTGCGGCTGGTGGACATCGGTCTGGACGGCGACCTCGGGGCGCCCGAGTTGGAGGCGCTCCAGCACGCCGACGTGGCGGCGCTGCTGCCGCGGCCGACCGGGGAGAGCGACAAGTACCGGCGGGGCGTGGTCGGGGTGGCCGCCGGGTCGGAGCGGTACCCGGGCGCGGCGGTGCTCGCGGTGGCCGGGGCGCTGCGCGGCGGCGCGGGTGCGGTGCGGTACGCCGGGCCCGGCGGGGCGGCGGTGCTGGCCCGGCACCCGGAGACGCTGGTGTCGGCCGGATCGCCGCACTCCGCCGGGCGGGTGCAGGCGTGGGTGGTCGGGCCCGGGCTCGGCGACACCGCGGACGCGCACACCGCGGTGAGTGACGCGCTGGCCGCGGACGTGCCGATCCTGGTCGACGCGGACGGGCTGCGGCTGCTGACGCCCGAGGCGGTCCGGCGGCGTACGGCGGCCACCGTGCTGACGCCGCACGCCGGGGAGGCGGCCGCGCTGCTCGGCTGGGCGCGCGAGGAGGTGGAGGGGCGGCGGTTGCACGCGGTGCGCGAGCTCGCCGCCCGGTTCGGGGCGACCGTCCTCCTCAAGGGCTCCACGACGCTGGTGGCCGACCCGGACCCGGCCCGCCCGGTACGGGTCAACGCGACGGGCAGCGCGTGGCTGGCCACGGCCGGCAGCGGTGACGTGCTGTCCGGGCTGACCGGTTCGCTGCTCGCGGCCGGCCTGCCGGCCCGGGACGCCGCCTCGGTGGGGGCCTACCTGCACGGCCTGGCGGCCAGGCTCACCGAGGTGCCGCTGACCGCGCTCGACCTCGCCGACGCACTGCCCAGCGCCTGGCGGAACGTCTGTGGTTAGCGCCGCTGCCCGGTCGCGGCCAGGCCGGCCGGCCCACGCAGCTTGTCGGGGTTGACCTGGAAGCGCAGTTCGCTGATCAGGCCGTCCGCGACCTCGAAGGTCAGCGCGCCGACGGGGTGGCCGTCGAGGCTGAACAGCACACCGGGCTGCCCGTTGATGCCGGCCGGCCGCGCGGCGATGCCGGCCACTTCCGGCTTGGCGAGCGCCCCCAGCAGCCAGCGCGCGACGCGGTCGGGCCGGCGCAGCGGCCGGGTCGCCGCGGTGACCTTGCCGCGTGCCGTCGGACCAGCTACCCACCGGCCGGTGGTCGGGGACGGGGCCGGGACCGTCGCGGCGGGGACCCGGGCGCCGGGCCTGCAACACTTGCACGGGCACGCGCGCATGTGCCGCCGCCCGGCAAAACCCCTGCACCGCACCACGAGTCACCGCAAGGATCACCGCCATGGACACCGACTCCGCCGTCGCCCCCGCGCTCCGCGCCACCGCACGGATCGACCTCGCCGCGCTCCGCTCGAACGTGGCCGCGCTGCGCGCGCACGCGCCGGGCGCGGCGTTCATGGCGGTGGTGAAGGCGGACGCGTACGGCCACGGCATGGTCGCGTGCGCGCGGGCCGCGCAGCAGGCCGGCGCGGAGTGGCTCGGCGTGGCCACCCCGCAGGAGGCGCTCGCGCTGAGGGCGGCCGGCCTCGGCGGCCGCGTGCTGTGCTGGTTGTGGACCCCCGGCGGCCCCTGGCAGGAGTGCGTGGAGGCCGACATCGACGTGACGGTCAGCGCGCGGTGGGCACTGGACGAGGTGGTCGCGGCGGCGCGGACGGCGCACCGCACCGCACGGGTGCAGCTCAAGATCGACGCGGGCCTCGGCCGTAACGGCGCGCAGCCGGCCGACTGGCCGGAGCTGACCCGTGCGGCCCGCGCGGCGGAACGCGTCGGCGCGATCCGCGTCACCGGCGTGTGGTCCCATTTCTCGTGCGCCGACGAGCCGGACCACCCCTCGAACGCCCGCGAACTCGCCGTGTTCCGCACCGCCCTCGCCCAGGCCGCGGACGCCGGGCTGGACCCGGAGGTGCGGCACCTGGCGAACTCGCCCGGCACCCTCACCCTCCCCGAGGCCCACTTCGACCTGGTGCGGCCGGGCGTGGCGATGTACGGGATCTCGCCGGTGCCGCAGATCGGCGGCCCCGCGGACTTCGGGCTGCGCCCCGTGATGACGCTCGCCGCCCGGCTCGCCTCGGTCAAGCGCGTCCCCGGCAACCACGGCGTGAGCTACGGCCACCTGTACGTCACCCCGGGTGAGACCACGCTTGCGCTGGTCCCGGTGGGGTACGCGGACGGTGTGCCGCGGCACGCGTCGGGCACCGGCCCGGTGCTGGTGGCCGGCAAGTGGCGGACCGTGGCGGGACGGGTGGCGATGGACCAGTTCGTGGTGGACCTCGGCGGCGACACCGCGGTGCCGGGTGACGAGGCGGTGCTCTTCGGCCCGGGCGACGCGGGCGAGCCCACCGCCGAGGACTGGGCGCGCGCCTGCGGCACCATCGCGTACGAGATCGTCACCCGCATCGGCGCCCGGGTGCCGCGCGTCTACGTGGGCGAGGTGGCATGAGGGCCAGCACCACGGGGGCGCAGCCGGCCGGGTTCCGCGCGCCGGCGTACGTCAACTCGTGCCAGTGCGCCCCCGCGGGTCGCCCGCCCGGTCCGGCCGTTCCATCCGTACCGGTGGGGAGCCGCTGACCCATGGCAGAGGGAGCGGGGATGAAGTGGGAGCGGGCCGGGCTGGTCGGTGCCGCGATCGGCGTGGTGGCGGCCGGCGCGGCCGCGGGCGTGGCGATCGAACGGGCCACGGTCGGCCGCGGGATGCGCCGCCGCGCGCAGCTCGCGCTCGATGCCGCGGGCCCGTACGGCAGCCTGCGCGGCACCCCGGGCGTCGCGGTGGCCGAGGACGGCACCGAGCTGTACTACGAGACGGACGAGCCGCCGCCCGCGCCGGAGCCGGAGAGCCCGCCGCAACCCGCCAGGCCGGCCCGTCCCGCCAAGCGCGGCTGGCTGCGGGCGCGCCGCGCCGACGCCGGGGCCGAACCCGGGACCGGGCCGGAGCAGGAGGCCGAAGGGGCGCCGCGGCCGCCGGTCACCGTGGTCTTCTCGCACGGGTACTGCCTCGGCCAGGACTCCTGGCACTTCCAGCGTGCGCTGCTGCGCGGCGCGGTGCGGGCGGTGTACTGGGACCAGCGCAGCCACGGCCGCAGCGAGCGCGGCCGGGACCAGCTCGCGGGGAAGCCCGCCACCATCGACCAGCTGGGCCGCGACCTGAAGGCGGTGCTGGACGCGGCCGTGCCGCAGGGCCCGGTGGTGCTGGTCGGGCACTCCATGGGCGGGATGACGGTGATGGCCTTCGCGGACCAGTTCCCCGAGTACGTCCGCGAGCGTGTCGCCGGGGTCGCGCTGATCTCCACCTCGGCGGGCAAGCTCGCCGCGGTGACGCTGGGGCTGCCCGCGGTCGGTGCGCGGGCGTTCCGGGCGCTGGCGCCCGGCATGCTGCGGGTGATGGGCCGCCAGGCGGAGCTGGTGGAGCGCGGCCGGCGGGCCACCGCCGAGCTGTTCGCCGGCGTCATCAAGCGCTACAGCTTCGGCTCGGGCGACGTCGATCCCGCCGTGGTGCGTTTCGCCGAGCGGCTGATCGAGGCCACCCCGATCGATGTCGTGGCCGAGTTCTACCCGGCCTTCACCGAGCACGAGAAGGGCGCCGCGCTCGCCGCGCTCGACGGCCTGCCCGCGCTGGTGCTGGCCGGCGAGAAGGACCTGCTGACGCCGAGCGCGCACAGCGCGGACATCGCCGAGAGGCTGCCCGCCGCCGAGCTGGTGGTGGTGCCGGACGCCGGCCACCTGGTGCTGTTCGAGCGGCCCGAGGTGGTGGGCGCCGCGCTGGCGGGACTGATCGCGACGGCCGCGGAGGGCGTGCGCGCCCCCGTACCGCAGCGGTTGCGCGACCTGACGGCCATCATCGACGCGTAGCATTCGCCTTCATGGGCAAACCGCACGACCCTTATCCCGCGGCTGCGGGCACCGCCGAGGACGCACACGCGGTCCGGATCACCGTACGCACCGCCGAACACATGCGTGAGCTGGGGCGACGGCTTGCCGCGCTGCTGGTTCCGGGCGACCTGGTGCTGCTCACGGGCGAGTTGGGCGCCGGCAAGACCACGCTCACCCGCGGGCTGGGCGAGGCGCTCGGCGTGCGCGGCGCGGTCACCTCGCCGACGTTCGTCATCGCCCGGGTGCACCCCTCGCTCACCGGCGGGCCGGCACTGGTCCACGTCGACGCGTACCGCCTCGGCGGCGGCCTCGACGAGATGGAGGACCTGGACCTCGATGTCTCCCTGCCGGAGTCCGTGGTGGTGGTGGAGTGGGGCGAGGGCAAGGTCGAGGACCTGTCGGACGCGCGGCTCCAGGTGGTGATCGGCCGCACGATCGGCGAGGAACGGGACTACGCGGCGGGCGGGGAGCCGCCCCGCCCGGGCCTGGACGACGACCTCGGGACGGAGCCGGACGGCGCCGACGACACGCGCGAGGTGACCGTGATCGGAATCGGGCCGCGCTGGGTCGGGCAGGACCTCACACCGCTGGTCGTCTGAGCGGTCCGCCGAGCCGGAGGTTACGCCGACAGGCTGTCGGGAAGATGTTGCGCAAGGGTGGCTGGCCGTGGTGTGCTGGTAGCGGCCACCTGCTTAGGGTTGCCTAACTTCGCTTCCCGGGGAGGCACGCATGACGGCCCACGACGACGCTGCTGCCGCAAAGACCCCGGCGCCGACGGTGCCCAGGGCCCCCACGGTGCGGGATGTCCTCGCGTCCTGCGCCGCCGCGCACACCGTCTCGACGCCGCCGTCCGAAGGCGAACGGTCCGAAGGCGAGCCGGCCGAGGCCGAGCGGGCGGCCGAGCGGGCCGACCGCCCTGCGCGGTCCGCGTAGTTCCCGGACTGTGCGCCGGGCGGGTACCCGGGGCCGTCGGCCGGTGGGCGGGAAC
>NZ_JACEGK010000395.1:0-7428 GCF_056859195.1 Streptomyces sp. NH27 | reverse complement strand
CCCGCACCAGTTCCGGACGACTGCTGCGCACGGTGGTGTGCAGGGCCTCAAGGACCCGTAGCCTTCCCACCTCGCGCAGGTTGACTGGAGTGTCCATCATGACCCCCGGGGTGTGGAACGAATGGTCAACCGCACGGTGCCTTCTTGGGGTTCTTACCGTCAAGGGCCTTGACTTATGACAAAGTTCAGGCAGAAACTCGCGAACTGTTCTATCCGGCACACGGAGTTTCAGTCGATGCCGGATGAATAACGATTGGGACGGGCCGCCAGGAGGAGCCACCTTGACGTCAACACCCCCGCCGCCCGCGGACGCGGCGGCACCGGTGCCCGGTTTGCGCATAGGCATGGTCGGGCACGCCTTCATGGGCGCGGCGCACTCGCACGCCTGGCGCACCGCGGGCCGCTTCTTCGACCTGCCGCGCCGGGTCGAGATGGCGGCCGTCTGCGGCCGCGACGCGGAGTCCGTCCGCGCGTCCGCCGAGCGGTACGGCTGGGAGTCGTACGAGACCGACTGGCGCGCGCTCGTGGCGCGTCCGGACATCGATGTCGTGGACATCTGCACGCCCGGCGACAGCCACGCCGAGATCGCGCTGGCGGCGCTCGCCGCGGGCAAGCACGTGCTGTGCGAGAAGCCGCTGGCCAACTCGGTCGAGGAGGCCGGGGAGATGGCCGCCGCGGCCGAGCGGGCCAAGGCGGCCGGGGTGCGCTCCATGGTCGCGTTCAACTACCGCCGGGTGCCCGCGCTGGCGCTGGCCCGGCAGCTCGTCGCGGACGGCCGGCTCGGCCGTATCCACCAGGTGCGGGCGCAGTACCTCCAGGACTGGCTGGTGGACCCGGAGTTCCCGCTCGCCTGGCGGCTGCGCAAGGACCGGGCCGGGTCGGGCGCACTCGGCGACCTGGGCGCGCACAGCATCGACGCGGCGCAGTACCTGACCGGGCAGCGGATCTCCTCGGTGGGCGCCCTGCTGGAGACGTTCGTGGCCGAACGGCCGCTGCCGGCCAGCTCCAGCGGCCTGTCCGGCACCGCGTCCAGCGAGCGCGGCGCGGTGACCGTGGACGACGCGGCGGTGTTCACCGCCCGGTTCGAGGGCGGTGCGATCGGCGTGTTCGAGGCGACCCGGTTCGCCACCGGGCACAAGAACGCGATGCGGATCGAGATCAGCGGCTCGCTGGGCAGCATCGCCTTCGACGCCGAGTCGATGAACGAACTGGCCTTCTACGACCGCGCCGAGGACGCCGACACCGCGGGCTTCCGAAAGCTGCTGGTGACCGAGCCGACCCACCCGTACATGGCCGCCTGGTGGCCGCCCGGCCACTTGATCGGCTACGAGCACTCCTTCACCCACCAGGTGCGGGACTTCGTCACGGCAGTGGCCGAAGGGACCGATCCACAGCCGTCCTTCGCCGACGGGCTCCAGGTGCAGCGGGTGCTGGCGGCCGTGGAGTCCAGCGCCGCGGCATTGGGCGTGCACATCCCGGTCAAGTCCTGACCCCGGTAATCCCCTCGGCTCAGGGCCGCGCCCCTTACCGGCACGGCGACGTACGACCGGCACGACCGGCATGACAGGCACCGGTTTCAGGGCGGCGCACCAGCGTCACCGCACGAGTTTCACGACCGTCACGACCGACCGCAGGAGGACCCACGCCATGGCCCGACCCGTCACCCTCTTCACCGGCCAGTTCGCCGACCTGCCGTTCACCGAGGTGTGCCGGCTCGCCTCCGAGTGGGGCTACGACGGCCTGGAGATCGCCTGCTGGGGCGACCACTTCGACGTGGAGGCGGCGCTGAGCGACGACTCCTACCTGCCGCGGCTGCGCGACACCCTGGAGAAGCACGGGCTGCGCAGTTGGACGATCTCCTGCCATCTCACCGGGCAGGCGGTGTGCGACCACCCGATCGACGAGCGGCACAAGGGCATCCTGCCGGCCCGGATCTGGGGCGACGGCGAGCCCGAGGGCGTACGGCAGCGGGCCGCCGAGGAGATCAAGAACACCGCGCGGGCCGCCGCGGCCTTCGGGGTGAAGACCGTGGTGGGCTTCACCGGTTCGTCGATCTGGCACACCGTGGCGATGTTCCCGCCGGTCCCGCCGGAGATGATCGACCGCGGCTACCAGGACTTCGCCGACCGCTGGAACCCGATCCTCGACGTCTTCGACGAGGTCGGGGTGCGCTTCGCCCACGAGGTGCACCCGAGCGAGATCGCCTACGACTACTGGTCGACGGTCCGCGCCCTGGAGGCGATCGGCCACCGCCCGGCGTTCGGGCTGAACTTCGACCCGAGCCACTTCGTGTGGCAGGACCTCGACCCGGTCGGTTTCCTCTACGACTTCAAGGACCGCATCTACCACGTGGACTGCAAGGAGTCCGTCAAGCAGCTGAACGGGCGAAACGGCCGGCTCGGCTCGCACCTGCCGTGGGGCGACCCGCGGCGCGGCTGGGACTTCGTCTCCACCGGTCACGGCGACGTGCCGTGGGAGCCGGTCTTCCGGATGCTCAACAGCATCGGCTACGACGGGCCGATCTCCGTGGAGTGGGAGGACGCCGGGATGGACCGCCTGCTGGGCGCCCCGCAGGCGCTCGCGCACGTCAGGGCGCTGGCCGCGATCGAGCCGCCGGAGTCGTCCTTCGACTCGGCGTTCAGCTCGTCGTCCTGACCTCGCGCGTACCCGAGTACCGGCGCGCCTGCCGCCGTCCTGGTCAGGGGGGCGGCGACAGGCGCGCCTTCGGCTTTGGCCGGGCCCCGTCAGCCGGGCCCGTACCGGGCCCTGGCGACCCACCGTCGTCAGTGGACGAAGACCCGCAGCAGGCGCGACCCGTGGGCGGGCAGGGTGGCTGAGATGCCGCCCTGCTTGACGCCCAGGTTCCGGCGCGTCCACAGATCACGGACCAGGCCCAACCGGCCGTGGGCTCCCAGGTCGCTCCAGTCGGCGGTGACCGTCGCGGGGGTGTCGGCGAGATTGACCAGCGCCACCGTGTAGCTGCCGTCGCTGTTCTTGCTGGACCACACCTGCTGCGGCGTCGCCTGCGACACCGGCCGGGCGGGGTGCCCGGCCCGGTCGACCGCGAGGACCTCGTCGTTGGTCAGCGCCTTGAGGTCGTCCGGGTCGAGCTTGGTGAGATCGGTGCCGAGCAGCAGCGGCGCGGCGGAGATCGCCCACAGGGTCATCGTGGTCTGGCGTTCGTCGGGCGTGAGACCGTCGTCGACGCCGTTGCCGAGCTCCAGGGAGTCCAGGTCGTTCCAGCCGCCGCGGCTGCCGTAGGGCGCCCACGCGGGTTCGTCGGTGAACCGCTTGAGCACGTGCGGCCAGTCGGTCAGCCCCACCGTCGTGCAGTGGTAGCACTCGATGTCTCCGTCGATCCGCCAGCCGTTGCTGTTGGCCTTCCAGAAGTCGGCGTCGGCGATGCTGAGGGAGTTGGACAGCTCCAGGTTGATCGAGCGGCCGGTGTGCTGGATCGCCTGGTGCCAGGCCGCCATGTCGGGCCGCTGGTCGCCGGGGACGAGGCCGCCGCCGGGGCCGACGAAGTCCATCTTGATGTGGTCCACGCCCCAGGACGCGAGGAGGTTCGCGTAGCCCTGGATGTACTCCTGCGCACCCGGCTTGCTGAAGTCGATCCGCCAGGAGTCGTCGTGGGTGTTGCCGGGCTGCGGGGTGTCCGTGATGTCGGCGAGGTGGTACGGCGTGCCCTCGATCGGCAGGTTGGCGGCGACGGCCTCCTTGGGGACGCCGGGGGTGAGGTAGATGCCGAACTTCAGGCCGAGGCCGTGCAGGTACGACGCGACGGCGGGGATGCCGTCGGGGAAGCTCGTGGTGTTCCAGGCCCAGCGGCCGTAGCCGTCCAGATGGTCCGACCAGCCGGCGTCGATGTTGACGTAGCGGTAGCCGTGCGCCTGAAGGCCGCTGGTGTGCATGGCCAGGCCCTGCGCCTCGATGTTCTGCGCCGTGGGCTTGCTGCGGATGAAGCTCCAACTGCTCCAGCCCATCGGCGGGCTGGCGGCGGTGCGGACGGCCGGCGGGCGGGACGCGGCGGTGGTATCCGCCGCGGTGCTTGCCGGTGCGGCGAGCACCGTTCCGGTGCCCGCCAGGATCAGGGCCAGCGCGGGGATCAGGTGACGACTCGTCAGACGCATCGTGCGGCTCCTCGGGACTCAGGTCACTGAATCGAGTTCACGGTGGTGAACAGGATCGGTGATACACCCTCGTCGTGCACGCGTCAACATATTGGTCCGATGACTGCCCGCCTTCGGTGAAGTATGGACGGACCTCTGCGCACATCCTTGACGTAGGACTTCCGTCGCCTTAGCGTCCGGCTGCAAATAGATCGGATGAGTGTACTCATACATGAACTTCACCCAGATACTCAGGAGGCATAATGCACGATAAGAGCGAGGTGTCCCGCCGTAAGGTGCTGGGCGGCGCGCTGGCGGGTGCGGCGGCGAGCGCCGGGACGGCGCCCTGCGTGCTGCGCACCGACATCGCCGGCCCGCTGGAGGTACGCGACGGCGCGGGCCGCGCGCTGGCGTACACCGACCTCGGTGGCGGCACCCTGCGCATCGAGCTGTCCCGCGGCCAGGAGGCATGGATCTACCCGCGCGGCACCCGCCCCTCGACCGGCCTGGCCCCGGTCCCGGTCAACGCCGCCGCCCCGCGCTGGGGCCTGCCGGCGTGATCGCCTCGCGCGGCGCCGGCAGCCCGACTTCACCCACACCCCACTTCGAACCCGGAGGACGATGACCGTGCCGAGAAGACGACTGTGGCCGATCCTCGCCGCAACCGCGGTGGCGATCGGCGGTATCACCGCCACCGGCCCGACGGCGCACGCCGCTCCACCCTCGCCGGACGTGTACGTCGCACCGTACGGAAACGACCACGCCGCGGGCGATGCCCGCCACCCGGTGCGCACCCTGGAGCGTGCCCAGGACCTCGTCCGGCACCGGGACCGGAACCTTTCCGCGGATCTGACCGTCCATCTGGCCGACGGCACCTACCGGTTGGACCAGCCGCTCACGCTCGACTCCCGGGACTCCGGGTCGAACGGCCACCAGGTGATCTGGCAGGGCGGCGGCAAGACCGTGATCAGCGGCGGCAAGCAGGTCACCGGCTGGCACAAGGTCGCGGGGAAGGGCGGCCTGTGGGCTGCCCCGGCGCCCCACGGGCTGTCGGACACACGGCAGTTGTACGTCGACGGCGTGCGCGCCACCCGCGCCGCGGGCCAGGTCCCG
The DNA here is from genome assembly GCF_056859195.1 of Streptomyces sp. NH27. Taxonomy (NCBI): domain Bacteria; kingdom Bacillati; phylum Actinomycetota; class Actinomycetes; order Kitasatosporales; family Streptomycetaceae; genus Streptomyces; species Streptomyces sp. NH27. The sequence continues at coordinate 2,206 of NZ_JACEGK010000395.1, read as the reverse complement.
GTCACCCTCACCAAGACCGCCACCGGCTACACCGCCTCCGGCGACGCCCTCGCGAAGTGGCCGGACATCGCCGGCGCCGAGTTCGTCTACACCAGCGGCGAGTCGCTGTGGAACTTCGTGCGCGACGGCCTCGGCCAGTGGACGCAGCCGCGCTGCGACATCGCCTCGGCGTCCGGCACGACGGTCACCATGGTCCAGCCGTGCTGGGACAACTCCAACAAGCGGGCCGAGTTCCCGGACATCCCCGGCCGCACCGTCAGCATGGTGGGCCCCGGCGCGCTCACCAACGGCGCCCACGTGACCTACGTGGAGAATGCCAGGGAGCTCCTCGACACCCCGGGTGAGTGGTATCTCGACCGCGCCTCGCACACGGTCTACTACATGCCGCGCAAGGGCGAGAACCTCCAGCGCGCCGACGTGGAGGCGCCCGCGCTGGAGAAGCTGGTCGACGGGCGGGGCACCGCTGCCGCGCCCCTGCACGACGTGGCCTTCCGCGGGCTGCAGTTCTCCTACGCCACCTGGCTGACGCCCTCCTCCCCGGAGGGCTTCTCCGAGATCCAGGCCGGCTACACCATCTCGGGGCCGACCGGTTACGCCACCGAGGGCCTGTGCGGCTTCCAGCCCGGCGGCCTGTGCCCGTTCGGCGCCTGGACCAAGGAACCCGGCAACGTCTCCATCGGCTACGGCCGCGATCTCGACTTCAGCGACGACGCGTTCGTCCATCTCGGCGCTGCCGGACTGGAGTTGGGCGACGGCACGCAGAACGCCACCGTGCGCGGCAGCGTCTTCACCGACATCTCCGGCAACGGCGTGGAGGTCGGCGGCGTGGACAAGGCGCTGCCCACCGACGACGCCGACGTCACGCGCGACGTCCAGGTGACGGACAACCACCTCTACGGCCTGCCGCGGGAGTTCACCGGCGGGGTCCCCGTCGTCAACGGCTACACGCAGAACGACCTGATCTCCCACAACCAGATCGACCACGTCGGCTACTCCGGGATCTCGATGGGCTGGGGCGGCTGGCCGGACAAGATCGGCTCCCCAGCCACGCCCAACGACAGCCACGACAACACCGTCAGCGACAACCTCATCACCGACTACATGCAGGGCCTCGACGACGGCGGCGGCATCTACACCCAGGGCCTCACCGGCAGTTCGATGGCCACCGGCGAGAAGGTCACCGGCAACGTCATCCACTCGCAGTTCGGCCTCGGCAAGAGCATCTACACCGACAACGGCTGCACCTACGAGACGGTGTCGGGAAACGTGCTGTACGGCGCGTCGTACGCCAACGTCGCCAGCACCCACGTCGACTACCGGGACACCCTCAAGAACAACGACCCGACGCTCGTCTCCGGCAACTGGTGGGAGCAGGGCGACGCCGACGGCAACAACAAGGGCGTGGTGACGCAGGGCAACCACCTCATCGCCTCGCCGTCCGACGCCCCCGCCGACGTGGTCGCCGACGCGGGCCTGGAGCCTGCCTACCGGGGCATCCTCAGCCGGCAGTTCGCCCCGGTGTCGGTGCCGGTGGCGCCGACCCGGGTCGCGACGGCCGTCGGTGCGACCGGCATGCTGTACGCCACCTTCAACCCCACCTGGGCGGACGGCGGTTCACCGTTGCTGGGGTACCGGGCGACGGCCGTGGACGCCGCCGGGCACACGGCGGCGAGCACCTTCGTCTCCGCCGCCGACTTCGCCACCTCGGCCCTGATCCGGCTCACCGGCCTCACCGACGGCGTCCCGTACACCGTCACGGTCACGGCGGTGAACTCCCATGGTGACAGCGCGCCTTCGCTGCCCTCGGCGCCGCTGGCCCCGAAGGTCGCCACCGTGCTGCCCGCGGCCCCGACCGCGCTCAAGCTGAAGGCCGAGGCCACCGCCGCGACCTTCGGCTGGACGCCACCGACCAGCGTCGGCGACTCGCCCGTCGTCGGCTACCGGATCACGGTCACCGCCGCCTCGGGCAGCCGTACGGTCGACGTCTCCGGCCGGGACGTCCTGGTGACCCAGCCCTCCGCGCACCCGATGGTCCGCGTGCTCGGCGATCTGGCACCCGGCACGCCGTACACGGTCGGCGTCGCCTCCGTCACCGGTGCCGGCACCGGCCCGGCCGCGACGCTCACCGGCACGACCCCGACCGCGTAGGGCTCACCACAGCGGTTGAGCCCCGCCGAGCCGGCCGGACGGGCCCCCATGACCCGTC
>NZ_JACEGK010000394.1:0-7456 GCF_056859195.1 Streptomyces sp. NH27 | reverse complement strand
GTCCCCACCCGACCCCCGCACGCCGCTCCCGTGGTGGTCCCCCGGTACGGGGTCCCCGCCCGTGCCGGGACGGCCTCGGCGCGGAAACCGTTGGCCCGCCGCACCCGGCACCTGTTAGCCTCCCCCGCATGAAGCGCGCCGCGATGATCGCGATGACGACGACGCCGGAGAGTGTCCCGGCGCGCTGACCGATGTCTTGAGTCCGAAGCCCCGGGGCAAGTGCCCCGGGGCTTCGCGCTGCCGTGGGCCGCCCCGTCACCCCAGAAAGGCGGCACCATGAACGACGTCCACCGGAACGAGATCCACCACCCGCCCGCGCGCGACGCGGTGCACGACCACCGCGAACTCGGCCGCGAGCTCGGCCTGTTCGGCACCGACCCGCTGATCGGCGCGGGCCTGCCGTACTGGCTGCCCGACGGCGCGGCGGTACGGCACGCGCTGGAGGAGTACGTCCGCGGCCAGGAGCGCGCGGCCGGCTACCGGCACGTGTACTCGCCGGTGCTCGGCAAGCGCGAGTTGTACGAGATCTCCGGTCACTGGGCGCACTACCGCGAGGACATGTTCCCGCCCATGGAGGTCGGCGGCGAGCAGGTGGTCCTGCGCCCGAGCCTGTGCCCGCACCACGCGGTGCTCTACCGCTCGCAATCCCGCAGCTACCGCGAACTTCCGCTGCGGATGGCGGAGTTGGGCGGGATGTTCCGCGCCGAGCTGTCCGGGGTGCTGGGCGGGCTGACCCGGGTGCGGGCCATCCAACTCAACGACGCGCACATCTTCTGCACCCCCGGACAGGTCGAGCAGGTGCCCGCGGGCGCGCAGGAGCTGATCGGGCGCGCGTATGCCGCGATGGGCATCCGCGCGGCCCGTTACCGGCTGTCGCTGCCGGGCCCGGGCGGCAAGTACGTGGCCGCGCCCGAGGTCTGGCAGCGGGCCACCGAGGCACTGGTCGGCGTACTGGATCGGCTGGGCCTGCCGTACGAGGCGGAGCACGGCGAGGCGGCGTTCTACGGCCCGAAGATCGACGTGCAGGTCGCCGACCACGCCGGGCGGGAGTCGACCCTGTCCACCGTGCAGGTCGACTTCCACCAGCCGGAACGGTTCGGGCTGCACTACGTGGGCGCGGACGGGGCGAAGCACCGGCCGGTGATGGTGCACCGCAGCGTCGTCGGCAGCGTGGAGCGGGCGGTGGCGCACCTGGTCGAGGTGCACGGCGGCGCGTTCCCGGCGTGGCTGGCGCCGGTGCAGGTGGTGGTGCTGCCCGTCGGGGCGGCGGAGGTGCCGGCCGCGGAGGCGTTCGCCGCGCGCTGTGCGGGAGTTGGGCTGCGGGCCGAGGTGTCGGACCCGCACGGCGGGAGCCTCGGCGCCCGGGTGCGCCGGGCGCGCCTGGTGCCGTACCAGGCGGTGATCGGCGCCAGGGAGGCCGCGGCCGGGCTGGTCGCAGTGCGACTGCGGGACGGGCGGCGGCCGGCACCGCTGCCCGGGCCGGAGTTGGCGGCGCGGATCGCCGAACTGGTCGGCGCGTACGCCGTGCGGCTGTGGGACGAGGAGGTGGAGGAGGCGGCGGCGGGGTGACGGCGCGCCGGGCACGCGCCTCCGCTACGACGGCGGAGGCGCGGCCGGGGCGGACGGCGCGACGGACTCTGCGGGCTCGACGGGGACGTACGAGTAGGTCCGCGGCGCCGCCGCTGTCGCTGACGTCACACGCCGGGACTCCACGGCACCGGGACCCCGGAAGTGCGGCCCTACGGGTCAGAACTGGACATCCGCGCAGGAGTAGAAGGCGTTGCCGGTGTCGGCGATGGTCCACACCCCGATGATGAGCTGCTTGCCGGTGTGGCCGGCGGGGATCGTGCCCTGGTGGACCACGGTGGCGGGCGGCTGGGCGCCGTTGTAGGGCACGGTCAGGAACGGGGTGGTGTCGATCTCGGAGCGGGTCAGCGGCTTGGTCGGGTCGTAGCTGCTGTTGGTCAGGTAGTAGGAGAAGTCGGTGGTGGAGTGCTCGGCGGTGAGCGTCCACGTGAAGGTGTAGCTCTGGCCGCCGGTCACCTGGGTGGCGGGCCACGCCCCGCCGCGGGGGTCGTCGAGCTGGGAGAAGCGCGCGTTGCCGCCGCTGCAGATGCTGCCGTCGGCGGGGCCGGCGGCCGGGAAGCCCTTGGGGCCTTCGACGCTCTGCGGTTCGTACTGGATGTCGCCGCAGTTCGTCACGGTGCCGTTCGCGCAGAGCGCGGCGCGGCTGGGCGGGGTGCTGATGTAGCCGTGGCTGCTGGCGCTGCCGGTGCTCAGCGCGAACGCGGAGGCGACGCCGACACCGACCACCGCGGTGGCGATCTTCTTGCGCATGGTGGACTCCAGAGGTGGGGGGGGTACGGTCCAGGTCAGGTCTAGACCAACCTGCACGCTAGCCTCGACGATTAGCCATGTCCACATCAACTCTCGGCCAATCCGCCACCCGAACCGGTCAATACGCGCCCAGATGCCCACCGGCGACCGGCGACCGGCGACCGGCCCGACCCCCCCCCGGTTCGCACGGCACGCAGAGCCCGCACCGCACGCGACCCGGGCGGCGCGCGAAGCACCGCCCGGCCCACCCGATGTGACGAAGCGTCAGCCGACGAGCCGGCCCGTAATGTCGGCCAGGTGCTTGCCCTGGTACTGCGCCGCGTCCAGGGTCGCCTGGTCCGGCCCCTGGCCGCCGCCGCTCGCCCAGCTCGTGCCGTACGGGTTGCCGCCGGCCGCGAACAGCACCGGGTCGGTGTAGCCGGGCGGCACGATGATGCAACCCCAGTGGTAGAAGACGTTGTTCAGCGACAGCAGCGTGGACTCCAGGCCGCCGTGCGGGTTCATCGCCGATGTGAAGCTCGTGGCGGGCTTGTTGTGGAAGACGCCCGCCTGCCACTGCACACCGGTCTGGTCGATGAACTGCTTGAGCTGGGCCGTGACGTTGCCGAAGCGGGTCGGCGTACCGAAGGCGTACGCGGTGGCCCACTCCAGGTCGGCGAGGGTCGCCTCGGGCACCGTGTCCTTCGTGGCGTCCACGTGCGCGCGCCAGGCCGGGTTGGCGTCGATGGCCGAGTCGGGCGCGAGTTCGGGGACCCTGCGCAGGCGCACCTCGGCGTCCCGGCTCTCGGCGCCCTTGGCGACGGCCTGGGCGAGCTGATGGACGTTCCCGGTGGCGCTGTAGTAGATGACGGCAACTCGGACACTCACGTGCGTTTCTCCCGCCCGCTCGACAGTGATGCGGTGTGCAATTCGATGCGTTCTGCGTGGGTACCGCGCCGCGTCCACGCGGTGCCGCCTTGGTACCGATGCCGCGCCGGCACGGATCCCGTGGTCCGACGGCCCACGGCCCGGCGGTCGTACGTCCCGGCGGCCACCGGCACCACGCGGCCGTACGCCCCAACTCTCCGCGCTACAACCGCTTCCGACGGCGACCAGCGGCCCGCGCCGCCCGCGGTTCACCCGTACGGCCGCGAGACGCAGCCCCAAGACCCCATCCTGGGACACGTTCCACATCCACGACAGTTCCCGCCCGCGGACCGCGAGCCGCCAAGTCACCGACGAATCCGGGCACGAGCCTCAAGTTCCCGGCCGGGAACTGCACCCTTCCCGCACCGAGCCCCTCCCGACCCGACTCGACCCGACCCGAACCGAGCCCCGCTCCATACGCTCGCCGTTCACCACCGCCAGCACCCTCGCGAGCGCCGCCGCCCTCCGCGACATCCCACCCGACTACCTCGCCCTCTACATCAACCTCGTATATTCAGCTGCCGCTGTGACCTGATGTCCCGGCAGAAGAAGGGTGCCTCCCACCTGCGATGATCTGGACTGTCTAGATCAAAACCGTCGCAGAGGAGGGGCACCCAACAGGTCAGGGCGGTTTCAAAGTCTTGGTGATCAAGTAGATGGGCTGGTCACGACGGCATCACGATGGTCCGGTGGCCCGCCACGCACGCAACGAAGCTCCGGTCGGTGCAGGTGACCAGTCAAGTCGCCTGTACCGCCCGGAGCTTCGATGTGCCGTCAGTCTGCCACCGCGTGCTTGATCAAGTCGCCCTCGTGCCGGCACCGCGCGATCGCCGACCTGGCGGAAAGGCTGGCGACCTTGCCCGATCCCCGGGACCGGCGCGGGCGGCGTCACCCATTCGTGTGCGTGCTGCTGGTGGCCTGCTCAGCGGTCGTGACTGGCGCGAAGTCTTTCGCGGCGATCGGGCAGTGGGCGCGTAGCGCCCCGCAAGATGCCCTGACCCGGCTCGGCGCCCGCACGGTCTCGGTCTTCGGTGTGCGGATCGCGCCCAGCACGGCCACGATCCGCCGGATCATCAACGCAGTCTGCCCCGGCGGTCTCGCTGACCTGCTGGGAGGCGACCCCGTAGGCGCCGACACCCTGGCGGTGGACGGCAAGAGCGCCCGAGGCTCGCGTCACGACACCACTCCCGCCGCTCACCTTCTCGCGGCAATGACCGGCGCCGGGCAGAGCATCACCCAACTCCGGGTACCGGACAAGACGAACGAAACCACCTGCTTCGCCGACCTGCTCGCCCCGTTCGACCTGACCGGAGTGACCGTGACTGCCCACGCCCAGCACGCCCAGCGCGACCACGCCCGCTTCCTCGTCGAGGACAAGAAGGCCCACTACGTGCTGTGTGTGAAGAAGAACCAGCCCGGACCGTTCGAGCAACTGCGCGCTCTGCCCTGGAACGAGGTCACCGCGAAGTTCTACGACCGCACCGAAGGCCACGGCCGCAAGGAGACACGCGTGGTGCAGGTCCTCACCGTCGACGGCCTCGACTTCCCGCACGCCGCCCAGGCCGCTCGCATCACACGTCACCGCACCTGCCTCAAGACCGGCAGGCGCACCCGCGAGACGGTCTACGTCATCACCGACCTGACCAGCCGACAGGCGTCCCCTTCAGCGACTCGCGAAGATCGCGAGGTCCCAGTGGATCATCGAGAACCGGCTCCACTTCGTCCGAGATGTCACCTTCCGTGAGGACGCCTCGAAAGTCCACACCGGACACGGCCCGGAGAACATGGCCACCCTCCGCAACCTCGCGATCAACCAACTCCGCGCAGCCGGGCACCTCAACATCGCCGCCGCCCTCCGCGAGATGTCCTACGAGCCCTTCACCCGCCCCCTGAACCTGCTCGGAATCGCCTGACCAGCACGAACACAGGCTCACTCAGACTTTGAAACCGCCCTGCTGCACTGGGGCCCTGCTGGAATACTCCAGCGGGGCCCCTGTCATTTCACTCTCTATTCGCCTGGCGTCGAGTCCAGCCGCTCCGGTGAGAACCGCTGAATTACTGGGTTATCTGCCAGTCCGGGGATATTCGCAGTCAGACGAGCATGCGCCTCTCGCAGGAAGTCAACGAAAGCACCTACGAGCTCTTCCTGCTCCATGGAGACCTGCCATTGATGCTTCGATGACGTCATTACGACTAGATCTTCCTCACGTCGCAAGCGGATGACTTCGTCATCTTCCGTGAAGCCGATCGCTGTATCTTCTCCTGCCGAGAGACGGCTCACCGCATGGCAAAGAGACAGGGCTAGATCGACGAGGGTCACATGCCCCTCGCTGGAGATGACCTCAACCTCGTCAACCACAAGTTCGGCGCTTACCCCGAAGTACTTGTAGCAGAGGTCCATCTCACTGATGGTCGCTGGCTTGACCCGGAAAGCCCTGTCCCAGGTTTCACGCCAGGCCGACCCGACTTTCGGCACCTCGAAAGAGAAGTGAATCACGAATTCCTCAGATCCTCGTTTCTCTCCTAGAACGAGAATGCCGTCACGACTTTGCCGTCATTTACGACGACACGAATGCCGGTCAACTCTCCCCCACCATTCGCAGGACCTGCCCTTCCCACGGGAACGCCGAAATTCCACTCATATATCTGTCCGGCGCGCGGCCTACCGGTTTCAGGGTCCGGAGTGTTCGCCCTCGGTTGATGGTCTCCGCTATATGCTTGGCTTTGCCTGAAAAGATTCCGGCCTTATCGTCGACCTTCACACCGCCAGGCCGGTGTCGATCCACGATGTGCTGCCAGTCTCCATTGTCCAGCGCAGCAGTTCCGCACAACCCATTCGAATTGTGAACCAGGACCGGCGTAGCCCCCGCCAGCACATAGTACGTGTGCTGCGTGAAGCCTTCGACCTGCTTTCTCGCAGGTCAAGTGCAGTTTGCTGGTCCGGTGGAGTGCGTGGGTGTCCGTGGTTGTGCGGGGTTATTGCCGTCGCTACTGCCGTCACGTGGCTCAGCCCAGGTACGGCTTCTCGCGCTGTTCCCGGAAGTGTTGGAGCCTGAGTCGTTGGGTGTGGTGCATCGGCAACTGCTCGATCTCTTCCGGCGGCACGAACCGGAGTTCGGTGGACTCGTCGGAGATCTCCAGCCGGCCGCTGGTGATGCGGGCGGTGAAGCAGACGTTGAACTGGCGGCGGACCTCGCCGTCGGTGTAGGCGATGATGTGCTTCGGGTCGGTATAGGTGCCGACCAGGCCGGTGATCTCGACGTCGAGGCCGGTCTCTTCCTTGACCTCGCGGACGGCCGTGCCGGGCAGGGAGTCGGTGAGGTCCATGCCGCCTCCGGGCAGGGCCCACAGGTCGTTGTCGCGGCGGCGCTGGAGGAGGATGCGCCCGTGGTCGTCGGTGACGACCTGGACAAGGCGAACGCCCTGTTCAAGCGCCTGGTCGCACTGCGGCGTACCCGATCCTCGGCGATCCGGGACGTACTCGGTGTGAAGAACATGTGGCACGTCGGTCCCTCGGAGGTCTGGCCGCTCACCGTGCTGATCATCGACGAGGCCCACACCTACTTCCGCGACTACAAGGGCAACGACCCGCAGACCAAGCACCTGGCGGCGCTGACTGCGGACAACGCGCGCCTGGTCGAAGACCTGGTCAAGAAGGGCCGCAGTGTCGGCTTCCTGGTCATCCTGGTCAGCCAGAAGGTGACCGGCGACGCGATCCCCACCTTCATCCGTGACGTATGCCCCGTCGGGCTGTCCTTCGCCCAGAAGACGGCGGAAGCCGCCGTGGCCGCACTCGGGGACGACATCCGCAACTGGCCGGACGCCAGCCCCGTGACCTTGCAGGACCCCGCCTACGTCGGCGTCGCCGTCATGGCGATGCAGGGCCGCCCCGGCTTCACCCGCATCCGCACCCCCTATGTTCCGGACGCCGACGCGGCCCGCATCGCGGAAGCCACCGCCCACCTGGCCATCGACCCGGCCCTGTACCTGGAATCCGTCCCCGGCCCGCGCTACTGGGCCGGCACCGCGCCGAAGGACGAAACCGTCGTGCCGCTGGCCAAGCGCCGTCCGTGACCATCCCCGACCCCCACCCCGGAAGGAGGCCCCACACATGACCGAGGAACGGTTCACCCGGCGCACCGTGACCGTGGGCATGGCGGTCATCGCGGCCCTGGCCTTCGTTTTCGCCTTCGGCCACGTGTGGGCGCTCGCC
>NZ_JACEGK010000393.1:0-7468 GCF_056859195.1 Streptomyces sp. NH27 | reverse complement strand
CGAAAGGACGACCGAACCGGGGACAGGCCGTGCCGGGTCACGTGCCGACATGGCGAGGCGGCCCCGTAGAGGCCACCTGCAAGCGCGGCCGGCCGACTACCGGTCAGCGGCTACCGGCTGCGCTTCGCGAGGCGTTCCACGTCGAGGAGGATCACCGCGCGGGCCTCCAGCCGCAGCCAGCCGCGGCCGGCGAAGTCGGCGAGCGCCTTGTTCACGGTCTCGCGGGAGGCGCCGACGAGCTGCGCCAACTCCTCCTGGGTGAGGTCGTGCACGACGTGGATGCCCTCTTCGGACTGCACGCCGAAGCGGCGCGACAGGTCCAGCAGGGCCTTGGCGACGCGGCCGGGCACGTCGGAGAAGACCAGGTCGGACATGACGTCGTTGGTGCGGCGCAGGCGCCGGGCGACCGCGCGCAGCAGCGCGGTGGACACCTCGGGCCGTACGTTCAGCCAGGGCTGGAGGTCGCCGTGGCCCAGGCCGAGCAGCTTCACCTCGGTGAGCGCGGTGCCGGTGGCGGTGCGCGGACCCGGGTCGAAGAGCGACAGCTCGCCGATCAACTCGCCGGGGCCCACCACGGCCAGCATGTTCTCCCGGCCGTCGGGCGAGGTGCGGTGCAGCTTCACCTTTCCCTCGGTCACGACGTACAGCCGGTCCCCGGGGTCGCCCTCGTGGAACAGTGCGTCGCCACGCGCCAGCGTGACCTCGGTCATGGAGGCACGCAGTTCAGCGGCCTGCTCGTCGTCGAGCGCCGCGAAAAGCGGGGCACGGCGCAGAACGTCGTCCACGAGCTCTCTCCTTGTCGACTGTCGACATCGCCGGGTTGTCCGCCGGGCTGTCCCCAATGATGCATGACACGGGAAACAGTGCGATCAATCACAAGTTTGTCTTATGTGTGCGCGCCGCCGTGCCGCGGGGGTCCGATTGGCGGTCGGAATTCCGTGGTTAGGGGCGACGCTGCGGCCGAACGAGTGGCCACCACAGGGTGTTCCGCTGTAAGCGAACACGCTACCGGAGTCGACCTCGGACGGCACCGGTGTGACCGGCCCCACGCTGCCGGACCTTCGGCGTAGCCTTCGTACATGGCAGAGAGCAAGGTCGGCAAGGCCCCCAAAGCGGAGTCCCAGGTCGCGAAGGTCCGCAGGGCCCGCCGGATCAACCGCGAACTCGCCGAGGTCTATCCGTACGCACATCCGGAGCTGGACTTCGAGAACCCGTTCCAGCTCCTGATCGCGACGGTGCTGTCCGCACAGACCACCGACCTGCGGGTCAACCAGACGACACCCGCGCTGTTCGCGAAGTACCCCACCGCCGCGGACATGGCGGCGGCCGACCCGGCGGACCTGGAGCAGATCCTGCGCCCGACCGGCTTCTTCCGGGCCAAGACGCGATCCGTGCTCGGCCTGTCCGCCGCCCTGCGGGACGACTTCGGCGGTGAGGTGCCCGGCCGCCTGGCCGACCTCACGAAGCTGCCCGGCGTGGGCCGCAAGACGGCGAACGTGGTGCTGGGCAACGCGTTCGGGGTGCCGGGCATCACCGTGGACACCCACTTCGGCCGGCTCTCGCGCCGCTTCGGCTGGAGCACCTCGCAGGACCCCGAAGAGGTCGAGCGGGATGTGGCCGCGCTCTTCCCCAAGTCGGACTGGACGATGCTGTCGCACCGCGTCGTCTTCCACGGCCGCCGGATGTGCCACGCCCGCAAGCCCGCCTGCGGGGTGTGCCCGATCGCCGCGCTCTGCCCGTCGTTCGGCGAGGGCGAGATGGACCCGGAGAAGGCGAAGAAGCTGCTGAAGTACGAGAAGGGCGGCTTCCCCGGACAGCGGCTGAACCCCCCGCCGGACTACCCGGGGCAGCCCGCGCCGCCGCTGAGCGCCTCATGACACAGTCCTGGGAGACCGGCGCGTCGAAGGTGGACGTCAGCGCCGACGGGGTGCCGCGCTGGCTGGAACCGGTGGTCGAGGCCGTCAGCACCGTACGGCCCGAGCAGCTCAGCAGTTTCCTGCCGCCCGACGGCGGGGGGCGGCAGTCGGCCGTGCTCGTGCTGTTCGGCGAGGGTGATCAGGGACCCGACCTGCTGCTCATCGAGCGCTCCGCGGCGCTTCGTTCACACGCGGGCCAGCCCTCCTTCCCAGGCGGCGCGCTCGACCCCGAGGACGGCGACCCGGACGGCGAGGGTCCGCTGCGGGCGGCGCTGCGCGAGGCCGAGGAGGAGACCGGCCTCGACCCGGCGGGTGTGCAGCTCTTCGGCGTCCTGCCGCGGCTCTACATCCCGGTGAGCGGCTTCGTGGTCGCTCCGGTGCTGGGCTGGTGGCGCGAGCCGAGCCCGGTGCGCGCGGTCGACCTCGCGGAGACCGCACGCGTCTTCCGGGTTCCGGTGACGGATCTCACCGACCCGGCCAACCGTGCGACTCTCGTGCACCCCAGCGGTTTCCGCGGCCCGGCCTTCCTCGTCCACGGTGCCCTGGTGTGGGGCTTCACCGCCGGCCTGATCGACAAGTTGCTGCACTACGCGGGCTGGGAGCGGCCCTGGGACCGGGAGCGCACCGTGCCGCTGGGCTAGTGGCGGACCGTATCCCACCGGATGACCGTCGGGCCCCCGTGTGCGCCGACGTGACCGGCAGAGCCGTACCGCCCCACGTGCTCAGGCCGACGTGAGACCGTGTTCCCCGTGAACGTGCTGGACATCCTGCTCATCCTCGCCGCTGTGTGGTTCGCCGTGATCGGCTACCGGCAGGGCTTCGTCGTCGGTGTCATGTCGGTGATCGGCTTCCTCGGCGGCGGCCTGGCCGCGGTCTACCTGCTGCCGCTGCTGTGGGACAAGGCGACGGACAACGCGACCCCGGGCTCGGCCGCGGTGATGTGCGCGGTCGTGATCGTGATCGTGTGCGCATCGGTGGGGCAGGCGTTCACCACACACCTGGGCAACAAGGCACGCACCCGCATCACCTGGTCCCCGGCCAGAGCCCTGGACGCGGGCGGCGGCGCGCTGGTCAACGTGCTGGCGATGCTGCTGGTGGCGTGGTTGATCGGCAGTGCGCTGGCGACCACGACGCTGCCGACCATAGGGCGCGAGGTGCGGTCGTCGAAGGTGCTGATCGGGGTGTCCCGGGTGATGCCGCCGTCGGCGGACACCTGGTTCACCGACTTCAGCGACACCCTCGCGCGGAACGGCCTGCCGCAGGTCTTCGGCACGTTCGGCTCCGAGCCGATCACCTCGGTGCCCGCACCCGACCCCGCGCTGGTCGGCAGCCCCGCTGTGGCCGACGCGCGCGGCAGCATCGTCAAGGTCGTCGGCACCGCCCCGAGTTGCGGGAAGGTGCTGGAGGGCTCGGGCTTCGTCTTCGCCAAGGACCGGGTGATGACCAACGCCCACGTCGTCGGCGGCGTCTCCGAGCCCACCGTGCAGGTCGGCGGCAAGGGGCGGCTGCACGACGCCCGCGTGGTCCTCTACGACTGGCAGCGGGACATCGCCGTCCTCGACGTGCCCGGGCTGGACGCGCCCGCGCTGCACTTCGCCACCCGGAGCGAGCACAGCCGCGACGACGCCATCGTGGCCGGGTTCCCCGAGAACGGCCCCTTCGACGTGCGCGCCGCTCGGGTCCGGGACCGTATCAAGGCCAGCGGGCCGGACATCTACCACCGTGGCACCGTGCACCGCGACGTGTACTCGCTGTACGCGACGGTCCGGGCGGGGAACTCCGGCGGTCCGTTGCTGACCACCAACGGCGAGGTGGCCGGGGTGGTCTTCGCGAAGTCCCTGGACGACTCGCACACCGGTTACGCGCTCACCGCCGCAGAGGTGGCCCCCGACGTCACGGCCGGGCGTACGGCGAGCCGGCAGGTGGACACCGAGGGGTGCGCGCTGTGACCGGCCTCGCGCCGCGGTCCCCTCGCACGGTGACGGTGGATGTCACTGTGTGGTGCGAGGCGGCCGGGACGATGAAGTGATGAAGTGGGTGCGGTGGTGAGGTACGGGCGGCGCTGAGGCCGCGTGCGGTGCCGAGGCGCGGTCTCAGTTCCTCACATGGCGCAGCCGCGCGCTGACCCAGCGGGCCCGGCGGCCGAGTATGCGGGGAATGCCGAGACGGCAGGTCCCCGTGGGGAGCAGCGTCATCGGGACAGCCCGATCGGCGGCTGCGAAGCTGCGGTGAGTGCGTGATACGTCACGGTAGTCGTGCGTCCAACCCATACCGAGCTACGTGCCCGCGTCGCTTGGTCGGTAATCGCCCTCGGGTCGTCCGATTGGCTTATGCGCCCGGCATTTTGGCGATCATCGGATGGTCGTACCGCGTCGGTTCAGCGGTCCGGTTCCGGGTCCTTGAGCCAGTTGACCAGCTCGGTCGAGAAGGCCACCGGGTCCTCCTCGTGCGGGAAGTGCCCCAGGCCGTCGAAGAGCCGCCAGCGGTAGGGCGCCTCCACGTACTCCCCGCTGCCCGCCACGTTCCTGGTACCGACCGCACGGTCGAGCGAACCGTGCATCTGCAAGGTGGGCACCCGCACCGGGCGCTTCATCCGGCGGTTGAACTGGAGGCCGTCCGGCCGGGCCATCGACCGCACCATCCACCGGTAGGGCTCGACCGCGCAGTGTGCCGTGGACGGGATCTGCATCGCCTCGCGGTAGACGTCGATCGACTCCTCGTCCAGCGGCTGCGGCCCCGACCAGTCCCGGATCAACTTGCCGACCAGTGCCGCGTCGTCGGCGACGAGCTGCCGCTCGGGCACCCAGGGGCGCTGGAAGCCCCAGATGTAGCCGCCTGATCTGCTCTGCCGCAGGTCGGTGAGCATCGCGGTCCGCCAGCGCCGCGGGTGCGGCATCGAGCACACGGCCAGCCGCCGGACCAGCTTCGGCCGCATCGCGGCGGCGGTCCAGGCCAGGTAGCCGCCCAGGTCGTGACCGACCAGCGCGGCGTCGGGCTCGCCGAGCGAGCGGATCACGCCGGTCACGTCGAGCGCCAGGTTGCCGGGGTCGTAGCCGCGGGGCGTACGGTCGCTGCCACCGACCCCGCGCAGGTCCATCGCGACCGCGCGGAAGCCCGCGTCGGCGAGCGCGGTGAGCTGGTGCCGCCAGGCCCACCAGAATTGCGGGAAGCCGTGCAGCAGGAGCACCAGTGGGCCGTCACCGGCTTCGGCGATGTGGAAGCGGGCGCCGTTCGCGGCCACGTCGCGGTGGGTCCACGGTCCGTCGATACGGGGTACCTGGCCGCCTCGGCCACGCTCCGCGCCGGCCGGACCGCGCCGGTCCGTCTCGTCCGGCACCGGGCTGGGCCGGTTGGGCTGGCTGGGCGAGCCGGCGGGGAGGTTCATGCTGACGAGCGTGTCACATCTTCGATTCGAGCGCGGGAGCCGCGACCGTGGCGCCCACCGGCTTGGCGTCCTGCGGCCCGAGCTCGCGCGGGTGCGGCTTGGCCTTCTGCAGCACCGCGGCGGTCTCCTTGGCCGAGGCGATCGACCGCTCCGGCTTCTTCACCTTCTTGAACCGGCCGTACGCCAGCGCGGCGAGCAGCAGCCCGAGCACCACGAAGGCGCCGCACACGATGCCGAACGACGCGTCGAGCGGCAGTCCGGTGCGGTGGATGACGTACGCCAGTGCCATGCAGCCCATCGGTACCGCGAACAGGCCGAGCGCCAGCGCCACGATCAGTGCGCCGCTGCCGATCGTGGCGCGCTTCACGTCCTGCCTGATCTCGGTCTTGGCCAGCGCGATCTCGTCGTGCACCAGGGCGGACAGCTCCGCCGTGGCGGCGGAGAACAGCTCGCCGAGGCTGCGCTCGTCACCGTTCGAGGCTGGGCTCATCGAGTCCTCCGTGGTCGTCGCACCGCTTCGCTGGCGGTCATGGCGGTCCGGGCAAGGGAATGTCTGCCCCTGATCATGCCTTACGTGCCGTCAGGGCCGCCCGCCTGCCGCCGCCGGGCGAGCGCGGCGAGCCTGCGGTGTTCGGCGGCCTGGCGCTCCAGGATTTCGGCCATCCGGACGTGGTATGCGGGTTGGTCCTGTTCGTAGACGTCGGGGACGCCGTCCCCGGTGTCGTCGCGTTCCTCCTCCGCGGACAGCTGCAGGTACCTGTTGTTGCGCAGTTTGAGAAGGATTGCGGCCAGCACGGCAGCGATCACCGAGCCGACCAGCACGGCGGCCTTGGCCTCGTCGGCGAGCTTCGGGTGGGCGGCGAAGGCGAGTTCGCCGATCAGCAGGGAGACGGTGAAGCCGATGCCGGACAGCGTCGCGAGCGCGAGGACGTCCGGCCAGCGCAGCTCCGGGTTCAGTTCCGCACGGGTGAAGCGGACCGCCAGCCAGGTGCCGCCGAACACGCCGATCGCCTTGCCGCACACCAGGCCGAGGACGACGCCGAGGGTCTCCGGGCGGTGGAACACGTCGCCGAGCGCACCGCCGGAGACCGACACGCCTGCCGCGAACAGCGCGAACAGCGGTACGGCCAGGCCCGCGGAGAGCGGCCGCACCAGGTGCTCGATGTGTTCGGCCGGCGCGTACTCCTCGTCGTCCCGGCGGGTGCAGCGCAGCATCAGGCCCATGGCGACGCCCGAAATCGTGGCGTGGACACCGCTGTTGTACATCAGCGTCCAGGTGACGAGCGCGAGCGGCACGTACACGTACCAGCCGTGCACACCGGCCCGTTGCAGCAGCCAGAACAGCACCAGGCACGCTGCCGCGCCCCCCAGGGCCGCGTAGTTGAGGTCCGAGGTGAAGAAGATCGCGATGATCAGGATCGCGAAGAGGTCGTCGACGACGGCGAGGGTGAGCAGGAACGCGCGCAGCGCCGAGGGCAGCGCGGTGCCGAGTACGGCGAGTACGGCGAGCGCGAAGGCGATGTCGGTGGCGGTGGGCACCGCCCAGCCTCGGAGCGAGCCGCCTCCCGCGGCGGCGACCACGGTGTACACGACCGCCGGCGCCGCCATGCCGCACAGGGCCGCGACGACGGGGAGCGCGGCCTTGGCCGGTTCGCGCAGTTCGCCTGCGACGAGTTCGCGTTTGAGTTCGATGCCGGCGACGAAGAAGAAGACGGCGAGCAGGCCGTCCGCCGACCAGTGCGCGACGGATAGGTGCAGGCCGAGCGCGGATGGGCCGAAGTGGAAGTGGGCGGTGGACTCGTAGCTGTGCTGGAGCGTGTTCGCCCAGATGAGGGCGATGACGGCGGAGAGCAGCAGCAGGATGCCGCCGACGGTCTCGGTGCGCAGCGCGTCGGCGACGAAGTTCCGTTCGGGCAGCGGGAGACGGCCGAGAAGGACTGAGGAGCGGCGTCGCGGCTGCTCGGTCACGGGGGGTGGCCTCCTGGGCGTCGTAGCCGGCTGTGGACACAGATGTCCTGTGTGCCGACCAGACTTCCCGGCGCGCCCATAAGTCTCGTCGCAATGGTGAAGCGACGCGGTGTCAGCTTAACCCGGACGGGTGAAGGGGCGAGGGGGACCCCGGTGAAGGGTGCGGGGGAGCGAGGCGCGGAGTGTGGGGCGAGGGGGC
>NZ_JACEGK010000392.1:0-7476 GCF_056859195.1 Streptomyces sp. NH27 | reverse complement strand
GCTGTACGGCTTGTACGGGCCGCAGGCGCGGGCGGGGGAGCGGAGGCGCCGCCGGGGCCGGTTGCCCGCTGCCCGGCCGGTCGTACGAAACCGTGCGGGTGACGATTCGCCCGCTCGGCAGCCGTTCGCGCGTACGCGACAGATACCCGTGCGCCTCCAACTCCCGTAGGGCGGAGGCAATTCGGGTCTCGCCCTCCGGGAAGTGCTCGGCCAGCGACTTGATGTCCACGCGGGCGCCGTCCGGCAGCGACTGGATGTGGACCGCGAGCCCGATCGCGGTCAGCGTCAATTCGCGATGCTGGGCGAGGTGGTTGCCGACGACGGTGAAGCGGGCGGTGAGGCGGGTGCGCACGTGCACCACGCCCTGGGCGCGCGAGGGCGCGCTAATCTTTGGGTCAGCCATCGGGAAGAGGTCTACTTCCTGGTTGGTCAGGCCCTCGATCGGGATGCCAGTCCCGGCCGGGGGCCGTTGCTTGCCGTGAGCGTAAGCCGACTGTCCGGCGCGTTGTCCAGTGCGTTCGATAGGTCACCCTTCCAGGTGAACGGCGGCCGGGCGGCGGTGGGTTGGTGGGAGTTCTTTCCCCGGGTTCTTTGAACCGACTACAAGACCGCGTGCCCCACCGCCTCGCCGCCCACCGGCCCGTGACCGGCCACGTTCCGGTGTGCAAGGCGCCGGACCGCCCCGATCGAGTGACGTTCCGCCCCCTCCACGGACGCGCACAGACGTACGTGCTTACGCTGTACGCCTCGAAATCACCTGTACAGAGTGTGTCCGGGCGGGTACGCAACGGACGCTCGGGAGTGGGGGTCGTGATGGACGGCGACATGATGCCGCTCGCTGGTCCACCGCCTGTCGTGTACCAGGTCGTTGGACGGCGCGCGGCGTGCTTCGTCAGGGGAGCAGTTCGAAGGCCGGGATGTGCGCGGGCCGTACCGCGGTGAAGTGCTTGCGGTCCACCGTGGCGACCTGCTCGGCGCCCAGGCGTTCGGCGCAGGCGACGACCGAGGCGTCCACCAGCCCGAGCGGAAGATCGACGTAGCGGGCGGTCAGCTCCGCGATCGCAGCCAGTCACCTGGGTGCACCGGCTCCACGGTGAACAGCCCCGCCGCGAAGTCCTGGGCGAGCAGCAACTCGGCGTGTGGCCCGAGGCGACGCTCGGCGAGGTGGGCCACCTCGGCGATCACCAGGGAGGGGACGAGCAGTGGCCCAGGATGTGTCTCCAGCAGGCGGACGGAGCGCTGGTGCCAGTCGTCCCGGCGGTCGAGCAGGGTGTCGAGCAGGCCGGCGTCGACGATCAGAGGGCTCACGCGCTGAGCGGTCCGTGCCGCGACGCGCCTTCCTCGTCCGCGAGGATGTCGCGGCCTTCGGCCGGCCAGGCGAGTAGTTCCTCCATACGTTCCGCGATGTCATGACGCCCGCTGTCCCCGGCTCCCGCAGAGTGGAAGACACGGCGCACGGTGCCGTCCTCGGGCTTCGAGTCCGGCAGGTGGGAGACGATCGCCTCGCGGGTCCATTCCGAAACCGTGATCCCGCGCCGGGAGGCTTCATGGCGCATGCGCGAGTCGATCGAGTCCTCGATCTTGATCGTCGTTCGCTTCGTCATGTAGGCCAGCCTGCCCAGCACGGGGCGATGGAGTCGACGGAGCTGTTCGGACCAGCTCAGGTTTGGGTGTTCCGGGCCACCGGGTAAGCTACCCGGCTCGATTGGCGTCCGGTGCGTCCGGTATGGCAGACTACCCAAGTTGCTCGGTCGAGCGCCGATGTTGCGCGCCTCCCGTCGGGAGGATCGGAAGCGAGTCCCACAGTACTCGTCGTCCTTATCTGCCCTCCGGGCAGCGCTGGGGCGGACGTACGGGAATCTTCCGGGAAGTGTCAACGCGGCTCCGACCAGGCATCCGGTGGGTGAGATCTCCCACGCAACTCCCTGGTGCAGGGCATTTCCGCATGCGGAAAGTCATGTGCGAGAGACGCGACACGCCCGACCGCGTGGGTCGGACAAGCGGATGTCAGAGCGTAAAAAGAGACAAGGACTACGGAGTAGCCATGGCGGGACAGAAGATCCGCATCCGGCTCAAGGCCTACGACCACGAGGTCATCGACTCTTCGGCGAAGAAGATCGTCGAGACGGTGACCCGTACTGGTGCGCAGGTCGCGGGCCCGGTGCCGCTGCCCACTGAGAAGAACGTGTACTGCGTCATCAAGTCGCCGCACAAGTACAAGGACTCGCGCGAGCACTTCGAGATGCGCACGCACAAGCGCCTGATCGACATCCTCGACCCGACGCCCAAGACCGTTGACTCGTTGATGCGCCTGGACCTGCCGGCCGGCGTCGACATCGAGATCAAGCTCTGAGAGGCACGGAGAAGATGACCAAGCAGATCAAGGGCATCCTGGGCGAGAAGCTCGGCATGACCCAGGTCTGGGACGAGAACAACCGTGTCGTCCCGGTGACCGTGGTCAAGGCCGGCCCGAACGTTGTGACCCAGGTGCGTACCAATGACGCCGACGGCTACGAGTCGGTCCAGCTCGCCTTCGGCGAGATCGACCCTCGCAAGGTGAACAAGCCCCTCAAGGGCCACTTCGCCAAGGCCGACGTGACCCCGCGCCGCCACCTCGTGGAGCTGCGCACCGCCGACGCCGCCGAGTACACCCTCGGCCAGGAGATCACCGCCGAGGTGTTCGAGGCCGGTGTCAAGGTCGACGTGACCGGCAAGAGCAAGGGCAAGGGCTTCGCCGGTGTCATGAAGCGTCACAACTTCAAGGGCCTCGGCGCCGGCCACGGTGTCCAGCGCAAGCACCGCTCTCCCGGCTCCATCGGTGGCTGCGCCACCCCGGGCCGCGTGTTCAAGGGCCTGCGTATGGCGGGTCGCATGGGCAACGAGCGGGTCACCACCCAGAACCTGACCGTTCACGCCGTTGACGCGGAGAAGGGCCTGCTGCTCATCAAGGGCGCGGTTCCCGGTCCGAACGGCGGCCTCGTCCTGGTCCGCAGCGCGGCCAAGGGGGCCTGAAGGATATGAGCACCAGCATCGACATCCTGTCGCCCGCGGGCGACACTGCCGGGACCGTAGAGCTCCCGGCCGAGATCTTCGACGCCAAGGTCAGCATCCCGCTGATCCACCAGGTCGTCGTCGCGCAGCTTGCCGCTGCCCGCCAGGGCACGCACAAGGTCAAGACGCGTGGCGAGGTCCGCGGTGGTGGCAAGAAGCCGTACCGCCAGAAGGGCACCGGCCGCGCCCGTCAGGGCTCGACCCGCGCACCGCAGTTCGCCGGCGGTGGCGTCGTGCACGGCCCCGTGCCGCGCGACTACTCGCAGCGCACGCCCAAGAAGATGATCCGGGCCGCCCTGCGTGGTGCCCTGACCGACCGCGCCCGGCACAGCCGGATCCACGTCGTGACCGACCTCGTCGAGGGCGACACGCCGTCGACGAAGGCCGCGAAGACCCTGCTGGGCAAGATCAGCGAGCGCAAGAACGTGCTGCTCGTGGTCGAGCGTGCCGACGAGGCCGGGTGGCTGTCCGCCCGCAACCTGCCCCAGGTGCACATCCTGGAGGCCGGCCAGCTCAACACGTACGACGTGCTCGTCTCCGACGACGTGGTCTTCACCAAGGCCGCCTTCGACCGGTTCGTCAGTGTCCCCGGTAACGGCGCCGCCGAGACCGAAGGGAGCGACGCCTGATGGCCGAGCAGACCGAACTGACCGAGGCCACCGACCAGGTGTCGGGCGCCGAGATCACCAGCAAGACCTTCACGGACCCGCGCGACCTGCTGATCAAGCCGGTCGTCTCCGAGAAGAGCTACGCGCTGCTGGACGACAACAAGTACACCTTCGTCGTCGACCCGCGCGCCAACAAGACCCAGATCAAGCAGGCCGTCGAGGCGGTCTTCCAGGTCAAGGTCACCGGGGTCAACACGATCAACCGGCAGGGCAAGCGCAAGCGCACCCGCACCGGTTTCGGCAAGCGTGCCAACACCAAGCGCGCCATCGTGACCCTTGCCGAGGGCGACCGCATCGACATCTTCGGCGGTCCGGTCTCCTAACGGGGATCGGATCGAGTCGAAGTCCGGAATATTCCGAGGACTGAGAAATGGGTATCCGCAAGTACAAGCCGACGACCCCGGGCCGTCGTGGCTCCAGCGTCGCCGACTTCGTCGAGATCACGCGGTCCACGCCGGAGAAGTCGCTGGTCCGCCCGCTGCACAGCAAGGGCGGCCGTAACAACGCCGGTCGTGTGACCGTTCGCCACCAGGGCGGTGGCCACAAGCGCGCCTACCGAGTGATCGACTTCCGTCGGCACGACAAGGACGGCGTGCCCGCCAAGGTCGCGCACATCGAATACGACCCCAACCGCACCGCGCGCATCGCGCTGCTGCACTACGCGGACGGCGAGAAGCGCTACATCCTCGCCCCCGCCCGCCTGCAGCAGGGCGACCGGATCGAGAACGGCCCCAGCGCCGACATCAAGCCGGGCAACAACCTGCCGCTGCGCAACATCCCGGTCGGTACCACGATCCACGCGATCGAGCTGCGGCCCGGTGGCGGCGCCAAGATCTCCCGCTCCGCGGGCGCCTCGGTGCAGCTGCTGGCGAAGGAAGGCAACATGGCCACCCTTCGCATGCCGTCCGGCGAGGTCCGGATGGTCGACGTCCGCTGCCGCGCCACCATCGGCGAGGTCGGCAACGCCGAGCAGTCGAACATCAACTGGGGCAAGGCCGGCCGTATGCGGTGGAAGGGCGTTCGCCCGACCGTCCGCGGTGTCGCCATGAACCCGGTGGACCACCCGCACGGTGGTGGTGAGGGCAAGACCTCCGGTGGTCGCCACCCGGTCTCGCCCTGGGGTCAGAAGGAGGGTCGTACTCGTTCTCCCAAGAAGGCGAGCAACAAGTACATCGTCCGCCGCCGCAAGACGAACAAGAAGCGCTAGGAGCGGGTTTAGATGCCGCGGAGTCTCAAGAAGGGGCCCTTCGTCGACGACCACCTGATCAAGAAGGTGGATGTCCAGAACGAAGCAGGCACCAAGAACGTCATCAAGACCTGGTCCCGCCGCTCGATGATCGTCCCGGCCATGCTGGGCCACACGATCGCGGTGCACGACGGCCGTAAGCACGTCCCGGTGTTTGTCACTGAGTCGATGGTCGGCCACAAGCTCGGCGAGTTCGCGCCGACCCGCACCTTCCGCGGTCACGAGAAGGACGACCGCAAGGCGCGGCGTCGCTGACCAGCGGCGAGAAGCGACCGACCATGACAGACACTGAAGGGACAACCATGGAAGCCAGGGCCCAGGCGCGGTACATCCGCGTCACGCCCATGAAGGCCCGCCGCGTGGTGGACCTCATCCGTGGCATGGATGCCACGGAGGCTCAGGCGGTCCTGCGTTTCACGCCGCAGGCCGCGAGCGAGCCGGTGGGCAAGGTGCTGGACAGCGCCATCGCCAACGCCGCGCACAACTACGACCACACGGACGCCGAGTCGCTGTTCATCAGCGAGGCGTACGTGGACGAGGGTCCGACCCTGAAGCGGTTCCGGCCGCGCGCCCAGGGCCGCGCCTACCGCATCCGCAAGCGGACGAGTCACATCACCGTGGTCGTTGCCAGCAAGGAAGGGACCCGGTAATGGGCCAGAAGGTTAACCCTTACGGGTTCCGGCTCGGCATCACCACGGACTTCAAGTCCCGGTGGTACGCCGACAAGCTCTACAAGGACTACGTCAAGGAAGACGTCGCCATCCGCCGGATGATGACGCAGGGCATGGAGCGGGCCGGCATCTCCAAGGTGGAGATCGAGCGCACCCGTGACCGCGTCCGCGTCGACATCCACACCGCCCGGCCGGGCATCGTCATCGGCCGTCGCGGCGCGGAGGCCGACCGTATCCGCGGTGACCTGGAGAAGCTGACCGGCAAGCAGGTCCAGCTGAACATCCTCGAGGTGAAGAACCCCGAGATGGACGCGCAGCTCGTGGCCCAGGCGGTCGCCGAGCAGCTCTCCTCCCGGGTCTCCTTCCGTCGTGCCATGCGCAAGAGCATGCAGGGCACGCTGAAGGCCGGCGCCAAGGGCATCAAGATCCAGTGCGGCGGCCGCCTCGGCGGCGCCGAGATGTCCCGCTCCGAGTTCTACCGCGAGGGCCGGGTGCCCCTGCACACCCTGCGGGCGAACGTGGACTACGGCTTCTTCGAGGCCAAGACCACCTTCGGCCGGATCGGTGTGAAGGTGTGGATCTACAAGGGCGACGTGAAGAACATCGCCGAGGTCCGTGCCGACAACGCCGCTGCCCGCGCCGGCAACCGCCCGGCCCGTGGCGGTGGCAACGAGCGTCCGCAGCGCCGCGGTGGCGAGCGCGGCGGCCGTGGCCGTCGTCCCCAGACGGACGGTGCCGCAGCGGCCCCCAAGGCCGAGGCGCCCGCTCCCGTCGAGGCGGCAGCCCCGGCTGCTGAGACCCCCGGAACGGAAGGCTAAGTACCATGCTGATCCCCCGTAGGGTCAAGCACCGCAAGCAGCACCACCCCACCCGGCGCGGTATGGCCAAGGGCGGCACGGAGCTGGCGTTCGGCGAGTTCGGCCTGCAGGCCGTCACGCCCGCCTACGTGACCAACCGGCAGATCGAGTCCGCTCGTATCTCCATCACCCGCCACATCAAGCGCGGCGGCAAGGTCTGGATCAACATCTACCCGGACCGCCCGCTGACGAAGAAGCCGGCCGAAACCCGCATGGGTTCCGGTAAGGGTTCGCCGGAGTGGTGGATCGCGAACGTCAAGCCCGGTCGGGTGATGTTCGAGCTGTCCTTCCCGAATGAGAAGGTTGCGCGCGAGGCGCTCACCCGCGCCGCGCACAAGCTTCCGATGAAGTGCCGCATCGTGCGGCGCGAGGCAGGTGAGTCGTGATGGCGGCCGGTACCAAGGCGACCGAGCTGCGCCAGCTTGGCGACGAGGACCTCGTCGACAAGCTGCGTGAGGCCAAGGAGGAGCTGTTCAACCTCCGCTTCCAGGCGGCCACCGGACAGCTTGAGAACAACTCCCGGCTCAAGACCGTCCGCAAGGACATCGCCCGGATCTACACCCTCATGCGTGAGCGTGAGCTCGGCATCGAGACGGTGGAGAGCGCCTGATGAGCGAGAAGAATGTGACTGAGACCCCCGCCAGTGACGCGCGCGGCTTCCGCAAGACCCGTGAGGGCCTCGTGGTCAGCGACAAGATGGACAAGACCGTAGTGGTCGCTGTCGAGGACCGCGTCAAGCACGCGCTCTACGGCAAGGTCATCCGCCGCACCAACAAGCTCAAGGCCCACGACGAGCAGAACGCCGCCGGCATCGGCGACCGTGTCCTCCTGATGGAGACCCGGCCGCAGTCCGCCACGAAGCGCTGGCGTGTCGTGGAGATCCTCGAGAAGGCCAAGTAACCAAGTAATTCCTGCGGGGATTCCCTCGCAGGACGGTTCCGCCAGGCTCGGCGGGTGCCACGCGGCTCGATCCGCGTGGCACC
>NZ_JACEGK010000391.1:0-7478 GCF_056859195.1 Streptomyces sp. NH27 | reverse complement strand
GGCGCCCCACCGCCGAGTTGTACGGTCGGGGGGCGACTGCACCAGGTGACGGCCGACGACGGCCAGAAGAAGGCGGCGAGGCGGACACGTGGCAGCACCCATCGAGGACTACGCGATCATCGGGGACCTCCAGACCGCCGCGCTCGTCGGTCGGGACGGCTCGATCGACTGGCTGTGCCTGCCCCGCTTCGACTCGGCGGCCTGCTTCGCCGCGCTGCTCGGCGACCGCGACAACGGCCGCTGGCGGATCGCCCCGGTCAACTCCGCGCACTGCGCGACCCGTTCCTACCGCGGTGACACCCTCGTCCTCGACACGGTGTGGGAGACCCCGAGCGGCACCGTGAAGGTCACCGACTTCATGCCGCAGCGCGACAAGGCGCCCGACGTGATCCGCGTCGTCGAGGGCATATCCGGCGAAGTCGCCATGCACGCCGAACTGGTGCTGCGATTCGACTACGGCAACGTGGTGCCCTGGATGCGCCGCATCGACGGCCACCGCGTGGCCACCGCCGGCCCCGACTCCGTATGGCTGCGCAGCACCCCCAACGTGCCGATGTACGGCAAGGACATGCGCACCTACGCCGACTTCACCGTCTCCGCCGGCGAGCGGGTCGGCTTCGTACTGACCTGGAACGCCTCGCACGCCCGGCACCTGCGCAAGGTCGACCCGTTCGCGGCCCTCGACAACTGCCTCAAGGACTGGGAGTCCTGGTCCTCCCAGTGCCGCTACGAAGGCCCTTGGCGCGACGCGGTGCTGCGCTCCCTGATCACCCTCAAGGCACTCACCTACGCGCCGAGCGGCGGCATAGCGGCCGCCGCGACCACCTCGCTGCCCGAGGAGATCGGCGGCGTCCGCAACTGGGACTACCGCTACTGCTGGCTGCGCGACGCGGCCCTGACCCTCAACGCCCTCATCGCCGGCGGCTACCTGGACGAGGCGCACGCCTGGCGGGACTGGCTGCTGCGCGCGGTCGCCGGCGACCCGGCCGACCTCCAGATCATGTACGGCATCGCGGGCGAGCGCCGGCTGCCGGAGTACGAAGTGCCGTGGCTGGCCGGCTACCAGGGCTCCACCCCCGTCCGGATCGGCAACGCCGCCGCCGGCCAGCTCCAACTCGACGTCTACGGCGAGGTGATGGACTCCCTCTTCCTCGCCGGGGAGCGCGGCCTGGCCACCGAGTCGCACGCCTGGAACCTCCAGCGCTCCCTGATGGACTTCCTGGAGTCCAAGTGGCACGAACCCGACGAGGGCCTGTGGGAGGTACGCGGCCCGCGCCGGCACTTCGTGCACTCCAAGGTGATGGCCTGGGTCGCCGCCGACCGCGCGGTGCGCACCATGGAGGCCCGGCCCAAACTGCGCGGCAACGTGGACAGTTGGCGCGCCATGCGCGCGCAGGTGCATGCCGAGGTGTGCGAGAAGGGCTACGACGCCGACCGCAACACCTTCACCCAGTCCTACGGCTCGCGTGAACTGGACGCCGCCACCTTGCTGATCCCGCAGGTCGGCTTCCTGCCGCCCGACGACCCCCGGGTGGTCGGCACCGTGGCGGCGGTCCGCGCCGAGCTGGACCTCGGCGGGTTCGTCCGCCGCTACAGCCCCGAGGCCGCCGGTGTCGACGGCCTGCCCGGCACCGAAGGCGCCTTCCTGGCCTGCTCGTTCTGGATGGTGGACGCCCTGCACACCACGGGGCGGCCTGCGGAGGCGAAGGAGCTGTTCGAGAAGCTGCTGTCGCTGCGCAACGATGTCGGCCTGCTCGCCGAGGAGTGGGACCCGGTCGCGGGACGGCAGTTGGGCAACTTCCCGCAGGCGTTCAGCCACATCGGCCTGGTCAACAGCGCGCTGGCGCTGACCGGCCGACGGGGCGACACCACCGCCTGACCAATGGGGCGCCGGCGCGGCACCCCAGGGATAGGCTCTGCCGGCGTGACCGGGATATGGGTGGGACTGTGGTGGGCCGCGGACCTGGGCGTGATGACGTGGCTGATGATTCGCTGGGCCATCCGCGGTCAGCGGGCGCGACGGCAGTTCATGGTCGAGCACCCGGAGAAGTACGCGGCCATGAACCGCAAGGAGCAGGGCTGGGCCGGCGCCGAGTCCTCCCGCTACATGCTCTGGATGGCGCTGGCGTTCACGGCCGCGGTGGTGCTGGTCGGGCCGATCGGCAGTATGGCGATCGTCGGACGGTTGTAACGACCTGGGGGGTAAGCGCGTCAGCTCACCCGGCGGGCCCGGTGGCGCACCGCGCGCAGCCGGGCCTCGGCGGGCAGTTCCTCGAGCCCGGCCGAGGTGCGGGCCCGCTCCAGCACCGAGGAGTCCAGACCCGCCACGACCTCCCGCGGGTTGGCGTGCGGCTCCAGGCCGAGCACCAGCCGCGCCGAGGGGTTGCCGCGCTTGCCCACCAGCCGGGCCCCGGACCACGCCACGCCGTCGTACGCCTCGGACTCCGACCTCAGCACGTCCTCCACCGCCCGGCCGCGCAGCATCGCGCCCTGGCCGTCGCCGCTGTCCACCCGGACCTGCCGCACCCGCCGGCTGCGCGCCTGCGCGAACAGCCACCACAGACCGATCAGCAGCAGGATCGCGAGCACCGCGATCACCACCGGCCACCACCAGCCGTCCGAGCGGTAGCGGGTCCGGTCGTGCGTGCTGAGCAGCACGTCCTTCGGACCGCTGAACGGCCACCAGTGCGGCAGCTTGAAGTTCCAGTGCTTCTCCAGGTTCAGGCCGCCGACCAGCACCGCCAGGCCGACCACCAGCAGCAGGAGACCGAGCAGGCCGAGCATGACCCGGTTGAGTGTGGTGCGCATGCGCCCTCTCCTCACGCCTTCTTGTCGGCCCGCTGGATGTGCACGCGCATGCCGAGCGCCTTGGCGAGCCCGAGCTGCCCGGCCGCCTTGTCCAGAGCGACCGTCAGATCACGCCGTACGTCGTCCAGTTCGCGGAAGTGCGAGGTGGCGCGCGCCTTGACCTTGCGGCGGCCCACCTTCACCCGCGACCAGCGCACTCCGGGCACCTCCATCGCCCGGTCGCGCAGCACCAGTTCGGCCGCGTGCCGGTCCAGGCCGGCGCGGACGCCCTGCGGGCCGCGGCGGGCCATCGGCAGCACCCCGCGCTCGCCCGGGGTGGACGCGAGCAGCAGCAGCCACAGGCCGAGCGCGGCGGCCACCGCGGCGCCGACGATGATCCACACGTTGTCCAGGTGACGGGTGGCCAGCTCGTGCGCCAGCGTCTTCCGCCAGGCCATCGCCTTGCGATCGGTGCGCACCGCGGCGACGTCGTAGAGGAACAGGCCGGCCAGCGCGGTGCAGACGGCGGCGGTCACGGCCGAGGGGATACGGCGGCCGGACCAGAAGCGCTTGGCCCGCATCGCGCCGGGCTCACCGGCCGCCGGGGCGTACTGGATCGCGCCGGAGTCGGAGTACGGTTCGGGCTCGCGTGGGTCCAGGGTGGGCAGCTTGACGGTCGGCTCGGGTTCGTCGGACCGGCCGAATCCGGTATCCGGGCCGGAGCCGAGGTCCGAGCCGGGGCCGTAGGCGGGACTGCCGCCCTCGTCGCCGTAACCGCGACCGCCGTCTTCGCCGTCGCCGTGCCGGTCCGCGGGACGGTCGGGGCCCGGGCCGTAGTCGCTCACTGCACCCTCCCTTCGTCCTTGCGGCGGCCGGCGGCCGAGTGCAGGCGTTCGACCTCGACCGCCACCTCGGGTACCACCATGCCCGTCAACGCCTCGACCCGGCCGGTCACATGACGCCGTACCGTGCCGCAGAGCGCGCCGATGTCGGTGGGATAGCCGAGTTCGAGGGCCAGCCGCAGCCGGGCGGTGTCCTTGCGCACCGACACCGTGGCGTGCGGGCGCGCGTCGTCGGGCACCAGGTCGGCGCCGGGTGCGCCGATCAGCGCCTCACCGGCGGCCTGCGCGGCGATCTTCGCGATCACCCGGTCCGCGATCCGCAGTGCACCGCGCTCCGCAGGCGGCATCCGGGCGGGTGCGGCTCCCGCCATCAGCGCCGCCGGTCGCGGTCACGGTCGCGGTCGCGCGTCCGGAAGAACTCGCCCGGTTCGATGTCACCGTCCAGGAACTTGCCTGCCACGAATCCGACCGCTCCGAGCGCTGCCACCAGCAGGAAGGCCCCGAATCCGCCGAACCATCCGGCGAATCCGAGTGCCATTCCCACGGCCAGGCCGATCACCGCCATACTCATTCCGCGCTCTCCGTCCCCTCAGCCATGACCGCCTCCGCCTGTGCTGGAACCGGGTCCGTCCCTACGGGCCCGCTACTGGACCCGCTGCTCGCGATCGTCGTCGTCATCCTCGTCCGGCAACTTCACGTCGCCCACGGCGACGTTGACCTCGACGACCTCCAGGCCGGTCATCCGCTCCACCGCCGCGACGACGTTCTCGCGTACGGCGCGGGCGACTTCGACGATCGACACGCCGTATTCGACCACGATGTCGAGGTCGAGCGCGGTCTGGACCTCGCCGACCTCGGCCTTGACCCCACGCGACACCGAACGGCCGCCGCCCGGCACCCGGTCGCGCACCGCGCCGAACGTACGGGACAGCCCGGTGCCCATCGCGTGCACGCCCAGGACATCGCGAGCGGCGAGGCCGGCGATCTTCTCGACCACGCCGTCGGCGATCGTGGTGCGCCCCCGGGTGGCGGGGTCGCCGAGCGCCTTGCGGCCGCCCGAACTTCCCTTGTCCAGCGTCCTGCCCTCGGACACGAACGAGCCGTTCGGCTCCGGGGTGCCTTGCTGTGCGGTGTCGGTCATCGCGAGTCGTCCCTCCGTCTGGGCTGCTCCGTGCTCCACACTATGTGCGCATGCCCCCGCACGCGTGGGGGATGCGGCGAGTGGGTTGTCGCCGACCCCCCATCAGAGTGGTCGGCCCGCGGGAGGCGAGGCGTGGTGGCCATGGACCGGCTGGCTCGGACGGTACGGGAGCAGGTCGCGTTGGGTCGGCTGCTGCCACTCGGCGGGCCCGAGGACGCCGCGTGGATCACCGAACGGACGGCCGTGGCCGCCCTGCGGGCCGTCTGCGCGGCGCTGCCGGGAGTACGGCTCGGCCGGGTGGATGTCGTGCCGGCTCCGGACGGCGCCGGCGGTGCCGACGACCGGGACGTGCCCGCCGCCGCCCCGCTGGGCGCGCTGCCACACCAACCGCTGCGGATCCGGGCGGGGTTCGAGGCCGCGGTGGGCGAGCCGCTGCCGGTCATGGCCGAGCGGCTGCGGATCGCGCTGTTCGCTGCCGCGGGCGACGACGGGTTGGGGTTGCCGGTGCATGCCGTGGATCTCGCGGTCACCGGGCTGCTCGACGATCCCGACGAGCCGGCCGCCGCCGTCGGGAGCGGCCGCGCCCGGCCGGAGTTGGAGGGTGACGCCGAGGCCGACGACGACGGCGGGCGGGGCGTCGTCCACGGCACCGCGCAGGCGGCGGAGGCCGCGGTGCGGGCGGTGCCGGGCGTGGCCCGTCTGACGCGGCGGCTGACCGGGCGCGGGGGTGTCCGCATCCGCGATACGCAGCCGCCGGGGAGTCCGGCTCGGCACGTTCAGCTGCAGATCGCCACGGAGCGGTCCTTCCGGCCGCTCGCCGTGGCCCGCGAAGCCGCTGCCGCGGCCGCCAAGGCCACCACCCCGGGTGCCCCCGGCCCCGTCTGCACGGCCGTAGTAGTCACCGACATCACGTAACCGGGGCGCCCCCGGTTAGTGGGCGGACAGGGTCCCTCCGGCTACGCGCCGTCCCGGTCACGGCGATCTCCCGGCCGCGGGCCGGTGGCCTGCTTGTCGCGCCGTTCCCCGCGCGCCCCTTGGGGATGGCCCTCCTTCCACGGAGGAGCCGCACATACCCAGGCGCGGGGAGCGGCGCGACAAGCCACGACGCACCGCAAGGTGGCCATGGGACCGCAAGGGGCACCGCCCCAGGGCGCGGGGAACGGCGCTCCCCCACAGCTTCGCCCGAGTGGGGGTGCCCCCGGCGGAGCCAGGGGGAGGACCCCCATCCGCCCACCACCGGCAGGTGGTCCCTCAGCCGACGGAACGGGGGCATCCGGGGGGTCAGTCACCCGCACCCGTGAGGTCCCGCAAGCGGCGCCCCTGGGCCGCGCGCTCGGCCGCGCGCTGCGCTGCCTCGGGTTCGCTGAGCGCGGAGCGCAACAACGCCTTGGTCTCGATGACCGCATCCCGCGGTGCGGCCAGCACCGCCGCGACCAGATCCGCCACGGTGTCGTCGAGTTCCGCCGCAGGCACCACCACGTTCGCGAGCCCGCACTGCGCGGCCTCGTCGGCCCGCACGAACCGCCCGGTCACGCAGATCTCGATGGCGCGGCCGTACCCGACCAGTTCGACCAGCGGCTTCGTGCCGGTGAGGTCGGGCACCAGCCCGAGCGAGGTCTCCCGCATGGCGAACTGCACGTCGTCCGCGCAGACCCGCATGTCGCAGGCGAGGGCGAGCTGGAAGCCGGCGCCGATCGCATGCCCCTGAACGGCGGCGACCGTGATGAGATCAGTGCGCCGCCACCAGGTGAACGCCTCCTGGAACCCCGCGACGGCCTCTTCGAGCTGGTGCTCGGTACCGCGCGCGAGGTCGAGGAAGGACGGCTCGCCGTCGAAGCCCTCTGGGGTGAACGCACGCCGGTCGAGTCCGGCGGAGAAGGACACGCCCTCGCCGCGCAGCACCGCGACCCGTACGCTCCCCGGCAGGAGCCGGCCCGCCTCGGCCAGGGCCCGCCACAGGGCGGGCGACTGGGCGTTGCGCTTGGCCGGGTTGCAGAGGGTGATGTGTGCGACGGCGCCGTCCAGGGTGAGCCGGACTCCGTCGCGTTCGAGCAGTACGTGGGCATCGGGCATCGGGCACCTCCGAGCGGACCGCGAACATGATTACCGAAGGGTAACCACTCGGTCGGCTCGCCGGACGGACGGGTGCCCGCACATGCCCCGGGGCGGATCGGGGACGCTGCTCGCGCCCGCTCCACGCCCGCCCGCGGGAAATCCCCGCGGGGATCAGGCCGCGGTGGCCTTCTTGCCCCGTGTGGCACCGCCGCGGCCGCGCAGGGCCACGCCGGACTCGCTCAACATCCGGTGCACGAACCCGTAGGAACGGCCGGTCTCCTCGGCCAGGGCTCGAATACTCGCACCGGAGTCGTACTTCTTCTTCAGGTCTGCCGCGAGCTTCTCGCGCGCGGCGCCGGTCACCCGGCTGCCCTTCTTCAGAGTCTCGGCCACCCGTGCCTCCTCCAGGGAAGTGCGCTATGGACTCTCATGATCACCCCTAACCACGTTCCTGGCCACCCATTCGACAAGGTCCATCCGCGTACATTCAGCAACCGAATGCCCCGATAGCCCCGGCAGAACCCGGTGCGCGCACTATTTCCCGGCCGTCAATTTCGTACCGAGATCACAGCCCGGGGAATACCGGCAGGTCAGCCGGGTCCGTAAGGAGTTTCCCGACGTCACGGGCGTGTTCGCCGGGTCGGGCGGGGTGG
>NZ_JACEGK010000390.1:0-7488 GCF_056859195.1 Streptomyces sp. NH27 | reverse complement strand
ACGTTCGTGCCTGCGTCACCGATGGGCGCCGCGCCCGCGCCTGGCGCCGGGCCTGCCACAGGCAGGACGCCACCACCACGACCGGCCACATCGCCTGTACCGAGGTCACGACGCGCTCGGCGACACCCGCCGCGCCGTCGCTCTCCACCTCGAACAGGAACCAGGCCGCGCCGAGCCACATCAGCGAGCTCATCACCACCGACGGCACCGGCCGCAGCCCCCATGGCGCACGACGGCCGCGGCGGGTGGCGAACACCGGCCACAGCGCCAGAAGACTGAATCCGACGCCGACCACGGCGCCGTGCAACAGCGAGCCACCGGTGCGCGGCGCCGGGAACACCGTCAGCAGGATCGCCGCCACCCCGCCGCCGGCCAGACACAATCGTCCGGAGAGTTTCGCGGCGCGCAGCCCCCATGCGGTCGCCATGTAGCAGGTGCCGACGGCGATGAGGGTGGTGGTCAGGACCAGGTAGCCGCGATGGTTGCCGGCTGCGAGCACGCTGACCGTCTGCGTGACCGGGTTGTATCCCGGCTCCTCCAGGAGTGTGGCCGTTGTGAATCCCACGACCAGGAGAACAGGGGTGCAGCTCGACGAGATCAGCGCCCACCAAGTCACAAGTCGCATTAGTCCATGATAAAACCGTCACATCGCGCGTGCGCAGCCAAGCGGGCGGATCGCACCGGCGGACCGAACGTTTCCGGCCGCGCCGCATGCGCGTTCGCCCACGCACTCTGTGTGACCGCCCGCGCTCCTGCATCCCGCGCGTTCCCGGATGCGGACCGCCGTTCCGCCGTTTCGCCGCGGGGCGAAAAGGCACGCATGCACGGCCTTTCCGGGACATCCGGCGGTGCTCGTCGGGACGATCTCGAAGTGCTTCTGGTGAAGCGTCAGTTGGCCGCATATTCTCCGGGTGCCACTGGCGGCCGGTAGGGGCTGCCACGTTCGCCACGGGAGACTGCATGGCCGTCCACGAGCACGAGGTCGATCGGCGCACGCTGTTCAGAGTCGGTCTGGGAGGGGCCGTGGCCGCGGTCGTCGGCACCGAACTGGCCTTCCCCGGCACCGCGCACGCCGCGGGCGCCACGCCCGAGACGCCCTCGGCCGAGTTCCCCTGGATCATCGACTGCGACACGTGGGGCGCCCGCCCGCCGTCGAGCCCGATCCAGATCACCGGCAACGCCACCAACAAGATCATCCTGCACCACATGGCGTTCCCGAACGTGACCGACTACTCGCGTGACCACGCGATCCAGTTGGCCAAGGACTGCCAGAACCTGCACATGGACACCAACGGGTGGGCGGACACCGGCCAGCACTTCACCGTCAGCCGCGGCGGCTACGTACTGGAGGGCCGGCACCAGAGCCTTTCGACGCTGGAGACCGGCGAGCACCAGGTGATCGCCGCGCACTGCCCGGGGGAGAACGGCAACGCGATCGGCATCGAGAACGAGGGCACGTACATCACCGAGACGCCGCCCGAGGCGCTGCTGGACTCGCTGGTGGAGCTGTGCGTCACGGTGTGCCGGCAGTTCGGCCTGAACGCCTGGGACATCTTCGGGCACTGGGACTTCTACACCACCGACTGTCCCGGCATCGCGTTCTACGCGCAGTTCCCGATGGTCCGCACGCGCGTCCTCAAGGCGATGCACACCCCGCACGCGCGGATTCCCGCCCGCCGCTGGCCCGACATCTGGCGGTTCGTCGACGGCCCGGTGGTCGAGGTGGCGCAGTACCTCCTGGACAACGCCGGCTACGCGCTGGCCACCGACGGCAACTTCGGCCTCGACATGAACGACGCGGTCACCGACTTCCAGACCACGCACGGCATTCCGGTCACTGCGGACTGCACCTTCGACACCGCGACCTGGGAGGCGCTCGCCCCCCGCCTCGACAAGCACGCCACCGGACTCCCGGTCAGCGCGCTCCAGTTGATGCTGAGCCGCAAGGGCTACGGCGACGTCACCGTCAGCGGCACCTACGACCACGCCACGATGAAGGCCGTCCAGGGCATGCAGCGCCTGCACGGCCTCACCCCGAACGGCAAGGTGGACCTGAGCACTTGGTGCGCCGTCGTCGGCGGGTCGGTGCGCGAGGCGTTCGACTGTTAGGGCCGTGCCGACCGGCTGACCGTGGCCCCCGTCGCCGCGTCCGCTGCCGCTCCTGGCAGCGGCGCGGGGCGGAAGAGGCCGCCGCGGGCGCTGTGCGCGGCGGTCCGGGCGGCGACGGTGAGCCAGGCGGCGACGAGGAAGACGTAGAGGGCGACCGCCGCCGTCTTCAGGGGTGTCGAGTCGAGGTGGACGGCGAGGGCGCTGGTGCCGGTGACGCAGGTGCCGACCGGGAAGGTGAAGCTCCACCAGGTCAGCGAGAAGGGCAGGCCGGTGCGCAGCGTGCGCAGCGTGATGCTCGCGGCCAGCGCGAGCCACATCATGGCGAAGCCCCAGGTGGGGATGCCGTAGAGGAAGCCGAACGCCTCTGCCGCGCCGGCGTACGGGCTGGGTAGGGCGAGGTGGGCGACGTTGCCGAGCAGGTTGGCGGCGGTGACGGACTGGCCGAGCGGGCCGAGCACGATCCACAGGGTGGGGACCATGGCGGCCGGTCCGATCGAGTGGTGGACCAGCCGTCCCCAGATCTGGGTGATGATCACCACGCTCGCGAACAGGCTGATGCCGAACATCGCGTAGCAGCCCAGCAGCAGCGTCAACCGGCCCTGGCCGGAGGCGAGATGGGGGATCAGGGCGGCGCCGGTCGTGGCCGAGACCATGGGCGGCACCACTGGCATCAGCCAGCCGCCGAACGCGCTGTCGACGGCCGCCTTGCCGCCGGTTATCACCCGGTACGGAATCCACACCGCGGTGACCAGTCCGAGCGCGGTGCCCGCGGACCACAGGACGACGTCGATGACGAGGGCCGGGTGGGGGCCGATCCAGTCCTGCCC
Source organism: Streptomyces sp. NH27 (assembly GCF_056859195.1). Taxonomy (NCBI): domain Bacteria; kingdom Bacillati; phylum Actinomycetota; class Actinomycetes; order Kitasatosporales; family Streptomycetaceae; genus Streptomyces; species Streptomyces sp. NH27. The sequence continues at coordinate 4,552 of NZ_JACEGK010000390.1, read as the reverse complement.
GAGGGAGAGCGTGCCCGCGCCGACGGTGAGCAGCGCCATCGCCGGGGCGCCCCAGAAGTACGCCATCACCGGGTGGTCCGCGTGCGCCTTGGCCTGTGCGCGGTGCCGGGTCCAGTGCACGGTCCAGGCCGCGGTGAGTGCCACCAGCAGGAACGCGGCGAGTGCCCAGACGACGGTGGCGGCCGTCCGCAGCCCCGGCACGTGCACCGGCAGGGTCGCCGCCGCGTTCGCAGTGATGCCGGTGCCCATGACCGAGGCGTACCAGTTCGGTCCGAGGTGCCGGAACAGGTCGGACGGGTGGTCGAGTTCGCGCAGCAGCCCCCAGGGACGGCGGCGCGCGGGCCGGGGTCCGCCGGGTCGCGACGGTGCGGCGAGCGAAGTGGTCATGCCCCCCACTTTCCGGCCGGCGCCGGGCCGCCGGTAGGGAGCAATCCGGCATGACGTCATAGACTCGGTTTATGCCCTTGACCAGCCGGGTCAGCGACCTGGGCCCGTTCGACCTGCTGCTGTCCGTGGCGCGCCTCGGCAGCCTCGGCGCCGCGGCGCGCGAGCACGGCATCAGCCAGCCCGCGGCCAGCTCCCGGATCAGGTACCTGGAGCGGCGTACGGGCGTCACGCTGCTGGAGCGCTCGCCGCAGGGCTCGCGGCTGACCGCGCAGGGCTCCCTGGTCGCCGACTGGGCGCGTACCGCGCTCGACGCGGCCGCCGCTCTGGAGGCCGGCCTCACCTCGCTGCACCTCACCGCCAAGGCGCGGCTGCCGGTGGCCGCGAGCATGACCATCGCCGAGTACCTGCTGCCGCACTGGCTGGTACGTTTCCACGCGGCGGTCGAGGGCACCGCCGTGGCCCTGACCACCGGGAACTCCGACGAGGTCGCCGCGGCCGTGCTGAGCGGCGCCGCCGCGATCGGGTTCGTGGAGGGCCCGGCGGTGCCGCGCGGCATCACCGCGGACCCGGTCGGGCGGGACGAGCTGACCGTGATCGTGCACCCGGAGCACCCGTGGGCCCGCCGCCGCCCGCCGTCCGCCGTCACCCCGGCGGAACTGGCCGCGACCTCCCTGGTCAGTCGCGAGCACGGTTCCGGCACCCGGCTCTACCGGGAGCGCGCGCTGCGGGCCAGGACCTCCCAGCCGCTCGCCGCCCCGGTCATCGAGGTCTCCTCCACCACCGCCATCAAGACGGCGGTGGCCGAGGGTGTCGCACCGGCCGTGCTCAGCTCGCTCGCGGTCGAGCGCGACCTCGCCGCCGGCACCCTCGTCGCCGTCCCGGTCGCCGGGCTCGACCTGACCCGCACGCTGCGCGTGGTGCACCGCACCGGTCAGGAGTTCTCCGGCGCGGCCCGCGAACTCGCGGCGATCGCCCGCCGCTGGGCTCCCCTGGCACCCCCCGGAGCCGCCTGACCCGAGCGGGTCGGCGGCGGTGGGTTCAGTCGTGCGTGGCCGTGGCCGAGGGGAGGCTGTCGGTGATGCTTCCTCCTTCGGAGGCCCAGACCGCCTGCATGGCCTGGTCGGCGGGCGTGCTGGCCGGGGCCGCCGTCCTTTCGCCCACCTCTGCCATCAACTGGCTTGCCGTCAAAGGCCGCTGCGGATCGGCGGTGGCCGCCATCAGCCGGTCGGCCATGTCGGGGTCGGTCTCGGGAGGGATCACCAAGAGGTCCCAGCGGCCCACCTGGTAGGAGAGCAACATCATTGTGTGCGGGTCCTGTTCGGCCGTGAACCAGCCGACCTTCACCACGTGCCCCGGGACCTGGACCTTGTGCGGGACGACCGGCCAGTAGGCGGGGTTGACGGTGACGCGGGTGATCCGGTCCCACCGGGCGTCGAGGGTCCCGATCAGCCCGGGAAGCTCGGCGGCGAGGTCGCGCGAGTGCGGCCACCAGGCGCCGTCGAGCAGGGCGCGGCTGGAGTCGGCCCGGGCCAGTGCCAGGCGGAGCGGGGGAGCCGGGGAGTGCTCAACTGCCGGGTGGGTAGGGCCCGTACCGGAAGCGGCCGGGCCGCGGGTCATCCTGTCGCGGGTGGCCGTGCCGGTCCTCGGTGCGGTCGGAGTGAGCGCATGCATGACGCGAACCTTGGTCCGGGCCGGCGGCGAACCGGTCCCGGCGTCGTCGATCGCCGAAAACGACACAAGCACGGTGGCGAGTGCACGAAATACCCTCGGTAGCTCCAGGCTACTCTTCGGCCGGCCCGGGTGCGGGCGGGCTCATGCGGCGCGGGCCGCCGGGCCGAGCATGGGGACGGCCGCGGGTGGATCGAGCAGGAGGGCGGACGCGCCGGTGAGCAGGAGCACGCGCGACACCGCGGGGGCCGGGTGGTGCAACCGCAGCACCCCGTCGGCCTCGGTGGTGCGCGCCGCCGCGGCCAGGAAGGCGTTGACGCCGCTGCAGTCGCAGAAGGTGACGGCGCTGAGGTCGACGTCTATGGTGCGGATGCCGTCGAGCAGGCACCGCCCCAGGATCTCGCCTATCAATGGTGCCGAGTCGAGGTCCACCTCTCCGGCGAGCGTGATCAGCGCGCGGTTCTTCGTGTCATGGCGGTACGCATTGAACGCTTGCGGCAGGGACATGATGCGCCTCGGTTCACGAGACCGACCCGGGCTGTCCGGGCGCGGTCGTACGTCGGCAGGCGGGGGGCGAAGTGCCGGTCCGGTGGCCTGTGTTCGACGGACGTCGGGTCGGCGGGGGAGCGCGGGTTCCTCGAAGGCGGTGGCGTCGGCGGACAGGTGGGCCGATCGGCGCCTACGGGCATCCGTGACCGGATGCGTACGGGGAGCGCTCGCTTGCCGGGGTTCAGGACGTCATGAAGGCAGCATAGCCCCTGTGGCATACGGCCTCGGGGAACAGCGGACCAGCGGTTAACGCTAAGCCGGTGATCATGGGCTTGGTGCCGGTCGGGAGCAGGTCTATCGCAGCTCGGCGTTCGGGTGGGGCTGGGCCTGGAGCCGTTCGCGTAGCTCGATCTCCTCGGCGGTGAGCGGCTCCCCGGGCTGGCGGATGCGTACGGGCTTCGGCCGCAGGGGCAGGCCGTCGTCCGCCGCGGCGGCCTCGGCTTCCGCCAGGGCCCGGTAGAGCGAGGCGACCGACGGGGACTTGCCCGCGTTCTTCCCGACCTTGATGGTGAGCTTCTTGGCGATGTCGGGGACGGGGACGCCTTTGTCCTTGTGCGCGACGGCGAAGGTGAGCATGTCGTCGTCGATGACTTTGGGGCGTCCACCGTGATTGCCCTTGGACGCGGCGATGACCTGGCCTTCTAGGGTCTTCTCCCGGATGTAGTTGCGCTCGATCTGCCCGGCGACGGCGAGGACGGCGAAGAACATGGCACCCATGCCGTTGGGGTCGTAGATGCCGGTGAGCGGGCCTGTGAGGAGTTCGAGCTGGATGCCGCCGGCCTGGAGCTCGGCGGACAGAGTCATCAGCTCGGCGGCGTTCCTGGCGAGGCGCTTGAGCTCGTGGACGGTGAGGATGACCGGGGTCTCGGGGGCGGCCTCCTTGAACTGGTGGGCCAGGGCGAGCGCCTTCTCCAGTTCGGGCCGGATCTTCACCCGGGTGCCGATCTGCTCCTTGAAGACCTTGTGGCACTCCGCCCGGTGGAGGGCTTCGAGCTGGCCCGCCAGTTCCTGCCGGGCGGTCGAGGTCCTCGCGTACCCGATGCGGACCGGGCGCTCGGTGCGGGGCGCCGGCACGACGGCGAGCACCGGGCCCTGCTTCCACGCACGGCCGGGGTGACGGTCGGCTGGAACGAGGACTTCGAGTTCCTCGCGAAGCGTGGGGACGAGGACGAAGCGCGGGGTGTGGTACTTCGCGGCGGTCTTCCCGCCGCGGGTGCGGCAGGCGGAGCCGGCGGGCGCGTCACAGTTCGGGCAATCGTGACATTCCACCGCCAATGCGGCCCGATCGGGCGTGAGATCCATCCGGGAAGTCTCTCAGAAGTGCCTCGCACAACATGCGGGTTTCGAGAGGACTTTTGCGAGCGGCGACCTGCGGAAACGTGATCACTCCGAGGGCTTTCGCAGAACTCTCACAGATGAACATTTATGAGAGTCATTCACCGTGCCGGGGCGGCCGTTCCCGCTCCATGGACAGCTGAAGACTGTTGCCCGGAACGCTTTGCGTTCCGGGCAGCATGTTGGGCGGTGGTAGGGAGTCTCCGGGGGGAGCCCTGGCCGTTTTCAGGCGGTCGGAGGGTTCAGCGTTCCGGCTGCGCGGCAGTGCTCGGCGTTGATGCGCTGTGCTTCTTCGAGCTGGTCTTCGAGGATGACGATGCGGCAGGCGGCCTCGATCGGGGTGCCCTGGTCGACGAGTTCGCGGGCGCGTGCGGCGATGCGCAGCTGGTAGCGGGAGTAGCGGCGGTGTCCGCCGGCGGAGCGCAGCGGGGTGATGAGGCGGGCTTCGCCGATGGCACGGAGGAAGCCTTGGGTGGTGCCGAGCATTTCGGCGGCCCGGCCCATCGTGTAGGCGGGGAAGTCGTCGTCGTCGAGACGGCCAAGCGTGTCGCCTGCGGTCATTTCACCTCTCTGTGGAGCATGTGGAGGGGCCCTGGTGCCTATGGCACCAGGG
>NZ_JACEGK010000389.1:0-7517 GCF_056859195.1 Streptomyces sp. NH27 | reverse complement strand
CCGGGCATGGAACCCGGCTATCCCCTCGGACCACGACTCGACCTGCTCAACCGTCAACGATTCATCGCACAGTCGGAACAACGAGCCAATCCAGCACCTGTCACGGCAGATGCGGTTGCAGTACTAGGGCTCCGCACGGCTCCCCCGCGCCCTTTGGGTGCCGGCCGTTCTTTCACGGGGGAGCCGCACATACGCAGGGGCACTGGGGCCGTGCTTCCGCGGCACTAACCGCGGGACTCGGGTCCCACCAGGTGCCGCGCGATCACCATCCGCTGGATCTGGTTGGTGCCCTCGACGATCTGGAGCACCTTCGCCTCGCGCATGTACCGCTCGACCGGGAAGTCCGCGGTGTAGCCGTAGCCCCCGAGGAGTTGGACCGCGTCCGTGGCGACCTGCATCGCGGAGTCCGTGCAGAACAGCTTCGCCATCGCCGCCCGCGCGCTGAAGTCCTCCCCGGCGTCGCGCAGCCGGGCCGCCGTCAGGTAGAGCGCGCGGCCCGCCTCGACCCGGGTGGCCATGTCGGCGAGCATGAACCGCAGCCCCTGGAAGTCCGCGATCGGCCGGCCGAACTGGCGGCGCTGGCCCATGTAGTCCACCGCGGCGTCGAGCGCGGCCTGCGCCACGCCGATCGCGCACGCGGCGATGCCCAGCCGCCCGGCGTCGAGCGCGGCCAGCGCGATCGCGAAGCCCTGGCCCTCCTCGCCGATCCGCCGCCCGTCGGCCACCTCGACTCCGTCGAAGTGCATCTGGGCGGTCGGCGAGCCCTTCATGCCCATCTTCCGCTCGGGCGCGCCCGCGCTCAGCCCGGGCGCGTCGCCGGGTACGAGGAAGGCGGAGATGCCGTGCGCGCCCTCGCCGCCGGTGCGGGCCAGCACCGTGTAGAAGTCGGCGAACCCGCCGTGCGTGATCCACGCCTTGGTGCCGTCGATCGTCCAGGAGTCGCCGTGGCGCACGGCCCGGGTGCGAAGGCTCGCCGCGTCGGAACCGGAGGTCGGCTCGGACAGGCAGTACGCCCCGAGCAGCTCGCCGCCGAGCATCGCGGGCAACTGGTCGGCGCGCTGCTGCTTGCTGCCGAACGCGGCCACCGCGTGGCAGGCGAGGGTGTGCACGCTGACGCCGAGCCCGACGGTCAGGCGCGCGGCCGCCAACTCCTCCAGCACCTGCAGGTAGACCTCGTACGGCTGGCCGCCACCGCCGTATTCCTCGGCGTAGGGCAGGCCGAGCAGCCCGGAGCGGCCGATCAGGGCCAGGGTCTCCCGCGGGAAGTGCCCGGCGTCCTCCTCCGCGCCGGCGGCGGGCGCGATCTCGCGCTGGGCGAGGTCGCGGGTCAGGTCGAGCAGCGAGCGGGCCTCGTCGGTGGGCAACTGCCGTTCGACCGGCTGCGGGCCTTGCTGGGGCATGGCGGCACATCCTCCCTGTGGGGTGGCGGCGGCCCCTCGCCTGGGTGTGGTGGAGCCGTCCGGTGAGAACTACCCCGTTCCCGTCGCTGTCTCCCACGCCGGGTTGCGGCAACGGTGATCAACGGGTCCGGCGGATGGAGTATGCCGTATGGCGGCGCCCGCGTCACAGGCGATTCCGCGCCACGAGAGCCCCACCGGGTCCGCAACCGCCCGGGCGGGCGGCCGCGTCCCCTGGTTCGGTGCCCGGGTGGTCCGGGCGGCGCGGGCGATCCGGGCGGATGCCGGCGAACGAAGCGGAAGGGCCACGTACTCTGCTGCGCATGGAGAGCTTGGGGGCGGCCGATCCCCGGTCGGTGGGCGGGTATCCGCTCTTCGCACGGCTGGGCGCGGGCGGCATGGGGCAGGTCTACCTGGCCCGCACGGTCGCGGGGCGGCCGCTGGCGCTGAAGACGGTCCGCGCGGAGTTCGGGTTGGACCCGGCGTTCGGCGAGCGGTTCGCCCGGGAGATCAGGAACGCGGACCGGGTGCGGTCGCCGTGGACCGCCGCCGTGGTCGACTACTCCCCGGCCGGCGCGAGCCCGCAGTGGCTGGCGACCGAGTACGTGGCCGCGCCGTCGCTGGCGGACTGGGTCCGCGAACACGGCCCGCTGTCCGGCGACAGCGCGGCGGCGCTCGGCGCAGAACTGTGCGAGGCGTTGCACGCGGTGCACCACGCGGGGCTCGCGCACCGTGACGTGAAACCGTCGAACGTCCTGCTGCCGCGGCCCCGCCCGCTGCTGATCGACTTCGGGATCGCCCGCGCCGCGGAGGACACCCGGCACACCAGCACCGGCGCGATGATCGGCTCGCCCGGCTACCTGGCACCCGAGCAGGCCACCTCCGGGGCCTCGGCCGAGCCGGGCGACCTGTTCGCGCTGGGCGCGGTGCTGGTCTACGCGGCGACCGGGCGCGGCCCGTTCAACCACCCGGGCGAGACCGCCTCGACACCGGCGCTGCTGTACCGCGTGGTGCACGAGGACCCGGACCTGACCGGCGTACCCGACGCGCTGCTGCCGGCGGTGACCGCGCTGCTGGCCAAGGACCCGACGGACCGTCCGACCGCCCTGGGGGCGGCCGAGTTGCTGCGCGGACCGGGCGGGGCCGCCGCGCCGGCGCCCTGGTCCGGGCAGTTGCCGCCGGGCCTGCGCGAGGAACTGGCCGCCCGCGAGGAGGAGATGCGGGCGACGCTGGGCGAGACCCCGGCGCCCGACGCGGCCGCGTACCCCGCCGGGCCGACGGCCGAGCCCGCCATGGCGCCCACGGCTGCTCCGCCTGTGCCGCCCGCGCCCAGCGCCCCGCCGGTCGCGGCCAGCACGCCGTACGGCCCGGCGTCCACGACGTTCCGTCACCCGGCCTATCAGGGGCCGCAGCCGGGCCCTCAGCAGCCGGCTCAGGGCCCGTCGGGGCCGCCGCCCGCCCACGGTTCGTCCGGCGGCCCGAACGGCCCCGGCTCCGGCCGCGGCGGGAGCCGGCGCACCGGGGTCGTCGTCGCGGCGGCGGTCGCCGTCGTCCTGGTGGTCGTGGGCTCCCTGGCCGTGCACCGCTGGCGGCAGCACACGGGCTCCGACGACCAGGGCTCCGACGCGAACGCGCCCACCACCTCGGCGACCGCGACCACGGCCGGAACCAGCACGACCGGCGGCTCCACCGGCGCCGACACAGGCACCGGCAACTCCGGCGGCTCCGGCTCCGGTTCGGACGACAAGCTGCCCGCCTCCTGGGTCGGCACCTGGTACGGCGTGGGTCCCGGCCTGGCCTCGGTCACCGGGAAGACCGAGGTCACCATCACCCTGACCGGCGGCGCCCGCGGAAGCGTGGTCGGCAAGGAGGTCACCCACGTCACCGGCGTGCTCTCCGGCCAGGACCTCGGCTGCACCGACACGCTCAGCCTCACCGAAGAGGCGGCCTCCACCATGATCTTCCAGGCGGTGGCCAGCGCCCCGTCCGACCCGTCCAGCGGCACCGTGTGCACTCAGGGCCGTATCTACACCCTCAGCCTCGACAGCGGCGGCAACACGCTGCGGCTCACCGACTACAGCGGTCTGTCGCTGGGCGCGCCCACCACGTTCGCCGAGCAGAACTAGGTTCGCCGAGCAGAACCGACCTGACCGGCACCAGCAACCAGCCTGCCGCCGACGCGAGTTGTGCTCAGCTGGCGTCGGCGAGCAGGAGGGTCCCCAACTGCTCGGGCGGGGCGGGGCGTCCGTAGAACCAGCCCTGACCGGTGTCGCAGCCCAGCTCGCGCAGGTAGTCGGCCTGGGCGCTGGTCTCCACGCCCTCGACGGTGACGGACAGGCCGAGGCCGTGCGCGAGGGAGACGATGCCCTCGACGATCTTCAGGTCGACCGGGTCGGCGGGGTGGTGGCTCATCCCCCGGGAGAACGCGCGGTCGAGCTTGAGCACGCTGACCGGCAGCCAGCGCAGCGAGGAGAGGTTGGAGTAGCCGGTGCCGAAGTCGTCCAGGGCGATCTCGACGCCGAGGTCGGCGATCCGGCGCAGCGGCTTCAACGAGTCCTGGTCGGCGCCGATCAGCGCGCTCTCGGTGACCTCCAGGCAGAGCGCCTCCGGGGCGAGCCCGCTGTCGTCCAGCACCCGGGTCACCTCGGCGACCAGGTCGGGATGGTGGAGCTGGATCGGCGAGAGGTTGACGTTCACCCTGGGGGCGCGCGCGCCTTGGTGGTTGCGCTGCCACACCTCGGCCTGCCGGACGGCCTGTTCCAGCACCCAGCGGCCGAGCGGCACGATCTGCCCGGTGTGCTCGGCGAGCGGGATGAAACGATCCGGCCCCAGCACGCCGTGTACCGGGTGGCACCAGCGGACCAGGGCCTCGGCGCCGTGCACGAGACCGTCGCTCAGCCCGATCAACGGCTGGTACTCGACGAAGAACTCGCCGCGCTCCAGCGCGCCGGGCAGCCGGTTGGTGAGGTTGTGCCGGGTGATCGCGCGGGCGTCGGCGTCGGGGTCGGCGACCTCGTAGCGGTTGCCGCCCAGCTCCTTGGCCCGGTACATGGTGATGTCGGCGCTGCGCAGCACGTCGGCGGCAGCGTGCGAGGCGGTCGGGGTGAGCACGATGCCGATGCTGCCGTGCACCGGCAGTTCGCGGCCGTCCAGGAGCACCGGGGCGGACAGCGCGGCCAGGATGCGGCCGGCCAGATCGGTGACGGCCGCCAGGTTCGGCGGGTCGGTGTAGAGGGCGACGAACTCGTCGCCGCCGATCCTGGCCACGAGCTGGTCGGGGGTGGTCAGGCAGTCCCGCAGCCGGTCTGCGACGGCGACCAGGAGCTGGTCGCCCACCGCGTGGCCGAGGCTGTCGTTGACGGCCTTGAAGCCGTCGAGGTCGAGGTAGCACAGGCCGATCCGGCGGCCCGCGTCCGTGCCGTCGTCGGTCGCCCGGTCGGTCGCGGCAGCGGTGGCGATGGCAGTGGCGGTGGCGGTGTCCAAGGCAGCAGTGTCCAAGGCAGCGGTCCCGCCCGGATCGCGGTCGCCCGTACTGCCGTTGCCGCCGTCGGCGGTGTTCGGCTCGGCGGCGTTCTGGTCGGCGGCGTTCGGCTCGGGCGTCGCGGGCACGGCGGGCAGGGCGAGTGCCTGGTCGAGTCGTTCGAAGAACAGGGCGCGGTTGGGCAGGCCGGTGAGGGCGTCGTGGGTGGCCTCGTGGCGCAGTCGCTGGAGGAGCTGGCGGCGCTCGGTGATGTCCTCGAGCAGCGCGAGTTGGTACTGGGGGCTGCCGGTCGCGTCGCGGAGCAGGGAGACCTGGAGGTTGGCCCACAGCACGGAGCCGTCGGCCCGGGGGTACGCCTTCTCGATGTGGTAGCTGTCGCGTTCGCCGCGGACCAGCTCGCCGTTGAGGGCCGCGGTGGTCGCCGGGTTGTCGATGTGGGCCCACTCCGAGACGGTGCGCTGCATGACGTGCTTCTCGCCGCCGAACATCCGGCTGAGCGCGTCGTTGACCTCCATGACGCGGCCCTCCACGTCGGCGATGCCGATACCGACGGAGGCGCCCTCGAAGACCGCGCGGAAGCGGGCCTCGCTTGCGGCCAGCGCGCGTTCGGCGTCGGCCTGGGCGGCCAGCGCGGCCCGGGAGATCGACTCCTGTTCCTTCAGGGTGCGTTCGCGCAGTGCCTGGGAGAACCCGACGGCGACGGCGTGCTGGAGGCGGGAGCAGCGGGCGCGCGCCTCGTCGGCGGGCAGGCCGCCGCCGGGCGGGCAGTACAGCACGAGGTACGCGTCGATGATGCCGAGGATGCTGGGCAGCGCCTCGGGGTCGGTGCAGTGCGCGTCGACGAGGGCGGCGCCGACCGGCACGGCGGCGCGCGGGTCGAACCGGTCGGCGCGCAGCGCGTCGCTGAGCACGCGGGCCAACGGCCGCAGGTACGACTCCAGTTCGGCCCGGGTCATGGAGGTGGCGGTCAGCGGGTAGACCGCGCGGCTCCATATGGCGGCGAACCGGCGCAGGCTGTCGTCGGCCTCCGCCTGGGCGGAGGCTTCCGTTTCCGCGTGGGCTTCCACCTCGGCGCGAGCCCCGGTTTCGGCGCGGGCTTCAACGCCGGCTTCGGCTTCGACGTCGGCTTCGGCGCGGGCTCCGATTGCGGTGGAGGTCCCGCTCCTGCCGGATGCTGCTGCGGCGCCGGAGGCTCCGATTGCGGCAACGGTACTGCTCCCGCCCGCGGCTGCGGGCCCGGCACCGGTCCCGGCACCGGTCCCGGCCCGCGCCGGTCTCGTGGCCGCCGGCTCGGCTCCGGTCCGGCGCGTTGCGTCCCCGGCCGCGGCCGGCTCGGCGGTCACGCCTTCAGCCCCACACCGGCGAGGCCGTGCAGAACCGACGGGTCGTCATCGTCGGCCGGCGGGGTGTCGGGCCGCCAGAAGGGCAGCGGCACGATGCCGGGCTGCACGATCTCGAAGCCGTCGAAGAAGGGCTCCAGTTCGGCGGCGGTCCGCATGATCAGCGGGGTGCTGGTGCGCCGGTAGACCTTCTGGACGTTGCGCTGGCCGGCCGGGGTCGGGCCGTACTCGGTGGTGGCGTGGGTGATGACGACGATGCTGCCGGGGGCCAGCGCGTCGCGCAGGGTGGCGATCAGCTCGGCGGGGCGGTCGTCGTCGGAGAGGAAGTGGACGACGGCCACCAGCATCAGTGCGACCGGCCGGGACAAATCGAGCAGCCTGCCGGTCTCGGGGGCGTCGAGGATCGACCGGGGGTCGCGCAGGTCGGCGGCGATGGCCGTCGCATCGTCGTTGCCCGTGAGGACGGCGCGGCTGTGGGCGACGGCGACCGGGTCGTTGTCGACGTAGACGACACGGGCGCCGGGGTGGCCGGCCTGCGCGACCTCGTGGACGTTGCCGAAGGTGGGGATGCCGGAGCCGATGTCCAGGAACTGGGTGATCCCGCGGTCGAGGGCGAAGCCCACCGCCCTGCGCATGACCGCCCGGTTGGCCTGACCGATCTTGGGTATCCCGGGGAGTGCACTGAGCGCGACCCGAGCCGCTTCCCGATCGACCTCGAAGTTGTGCGAGCCGCCCAGGAAGTAGTCGTAGATCCGGGACACGCTCGGCACGGTGATGTCGATGCCCTGTGGGGCCCAGGACGGTCGGTCGGTCACGGTCGGTGTCTCCAGATCGGGGGGAGTGCGGACACGGCAGGCGGGCACAGCCGGATCGGGCAGACTCCCGGATGCTCAACCGAGGTTACTGATCACATGTTCGGAGTGAAGCACATAACCGGAAATACGAGGTCCGTTTTGGTCAGCTACCACCGGCATGTGCATCTGCGAAAACGCGCACGTGCGGAGACGCGCACCCAACCGGAAAGGCCCGTGGCGCAGGAGCGCCACGGGCCCGACCTTAGCGTACGAAAATCGTTGGGATCAGTGCTGCGACAGGGCCACCGGCCCTTGCCGGCGCCTCAGCAGGCGCCCTCGTCCTTCCACACACCCCACTCACCGGTGGTGCCGGGCTGCTCGTTCGTGGTCCACCACTGGGCGAGCCACTTGTGGCCGCCGTACGAGACCTCGTCGCCGCCGTGGTAGACGGCGGACGCGCTCAAGCCCGCCCCGCAGGCGCAGTCGCCGCCGCCAGGCGGGGTGG
>NZ_JACEGK010000388.1:0-7594 GCF_056859195.1 Streptomyces sp. NH27 | reverse complement strand
ACATACGGGGCCGGCCCGATCACGGTGCGGACCGGCGAGGGCCGGGACGTGGCCGAGGTGGTCCGGCTGCGGCGGGTGATGTTCGCGGCGATGACCGGGGCCGAACCCCGACTCGCACCGCTGGTCACCGCCGTGGAGGAGATCCGCCGCCCGACCGCGATCTGACCCTCCCGACCCGACCCGCGCACCGCGCGAACGGCGCGCCTACGGCTCCCCGACCAGCTCCCCGACCGGCCGCCCGGCCCACGCGCGGCTTCGTGGTGGAGCAGCCCGCCCACACCCATCTCGACCTGCCGAAAAGCACCGTTCCCAACGCGCCTGGCACCGCGAACGCGCACTGGGGCGCCGACGGACCGGCGGGATCAGCGGATCGGCGGGATCAGCGGACCGCGAGCATCAGCACGAAGTTCGCGACCCCGAGGGCGAACAGCAGCAGCAAGTTGCGCGACTGGGTGCCCATCCCGCCGTAGCGGTCGTAGGGCGCGTACGGGTGGTCGGGGCGAACCAGGACGGTCATGCTGGAGCCGACACTCCCGCGCCCGCCGCTGGCGTTGCACAACTCGGCTTTGTAGGTGCGGCCGTTGACGCGGTACTGGACGACCGGGGTGAGGTAGTACGAGTTCTGGTTGCCGCTCGGGCTCGCGTAGTTGTCCACGATGTCGGCCTGGAGCTGGACGCCCTGACGGCGGACCCGGAGGAAGGCTGCCTCGTCTTTGACCGCCTTGGCGGCGGCTCCGATCCCGACGACCAGCCCCACCGAGGCGATAACCATATAGAACATGGCTCCATCCTGGCAGGAACCGGCCCGCGGACGCCGGGATTCCGGCCCGTCGCGCACGCGAACCCGCAAGGCGGGCCGGTCCGTTGGACCTGCGGTCAGGAGGTGAAGCGGACTTCGGGCAGGCGCGGCGAGGGGCCGTCGAGCAGGCCGTGGTCGTCGCGGTCGGCGAGGAAGCGGCCGAAGAACGCGGCGAGCAGCGCCCGGTCGGCGGTGACGGCGCGCCGGGGGGCGATCGTGCCGATGTTCTCGACGAGGGTGGCGCGCGGCAGGCCGAGCCGGCGGGTGATCTGCGGCACGAGGACGACGGCGTCGGTGTACGTGCCGTGCGCGGCGCCATGCAGTGCGAGCGCCCGGTGCCAGCCGTGGCTGTGCCGGACCAGTTCGCCCCAGGAGGGCATCGTGCCCGGGGTGTTGCCGTCCTTGCCGACCAGCAGGAAGGGCCGGTCCAGGCCGTCGGTGACGAGGGTGGACGGGAAGCCGTCCTCGTCGTCCTCCTGGACGTAGGAGATGACGCCGTCGAAGTCGGCGGCCGCGTGGATGCGCGGGTCGTCGTGCATGGCCTGGAGCGCGGTGAAGCCGCCCGCGGACTGGCCGAACGCGCCGACGTGCGCGAAGTCCGCGGCGGCGCGCAGCGGTTCCGGGAGTGCGGTGGGCAGCGCGTCGAGGACGAAGCGGACGTCCGCGACGCGCACCGCGACGACCTTCTCCAGCAGCGTCGCGATCTTCGCCGGGTCGGGGTGCGCGGGATCGGGTACGACCTTGGCGAACTCCGCCGGCATTACGGTGAGTTCGACCCGGCCGCCGGGGAACTCGACGGCGGACGCGTCGTAGGTGTGGTCCACCATGACCACGACATGGCCGCGCGAGGCGAGGTCGTCGCACAGGACGCTGCCGAGCGAGCGGGGGTCGCCGGCGCCGGGCGAGTAGAGCACGACCGGGTACGGCCCCGGCGCGGCCGGCGCGCCCTGGTGGGCGTGGGTGCGGGTGGCAGCCCAGTCCACCTGGTCCGCGGGGATGTCGGAGAGGCTGTTCAGCTCGACCCAGCCGGCGGCCTCGCCGGGCAGCATCTGCGGGGCGGCGGCGAAGCCGCGGGTCGTACCGGCCGGGTAGCGGACGCTCACCATCAGCTCGCGGTACGCAGCTCCGGTCCACGGGTCCGGGCGTGAGGCGTCCACCAGTCGCAGCGTCACGGTGCCGACCGGGTGCGGACCGCTCGGCGCCGGCAGTGTCAGCCGCAGCCGCTCGGCGCCCACCTTCCCGTCGACCGACCCGCTCGCGCTCCTCGTCCCCGACGCGGTTCGGGGCCCCGGCTCCGCCACCGCCCGCGTGGGGACGGCGAGCAGGACGGCGGCGGCCGACAGGACGGTGGCGCGGCGAGTGGGCACGGTAACTCCCTTATTTTGCGCGGCTGTTGAGCGCGTGCGGGTCGTACGAATGGGTGCGGGTCGTACGGCTCCGTCCACGGGTGGGCGCGGGTCGCACCGACCGGTGCGGGTCGTACGGCTCCGTGCGGGTGGCGGTTCCAGGTGCGGGACCTGCCACCGCGCGGCTTGGCCTCCAGCTTCGCGCGGGGCTCGCCCCCGCCCCATCCGGCGAGCCGGAAGGACGCCCGGGGGGTTAACCCGAAGGCGTTCCGCACACGCCGTCCGACGGGCCGGCAAGATCGCCGTGGCGGAACGGTGCGGCACACTGTCCCGAAGGCGGTTCGCGATCCGCGCGGCGGCCGACGGCGGGTGCGGGACGAACGGAAGGCGGCGACGGCCGGCGATGAAGGTGATCCTCTTCGGTGCCTCGGGGATGGTCGGGCAGGGCGTGCTGCGGGAATGCCTGCTCGACCCGGACGTGACCGAGGTGGTCGCGGTGGCGCGCAGCCCGCTGAAGCGCGCCGACCCGAAGCTGCGGCAGGTCTTCCACGACGACTTCACCGACTTCTCGGCGGTCGCCGGGGAACTGTCGGGCGCGGACGCCTGCTTCTACTGCCTGGGCGTGTCGGCGGCCGGGCACAGCCCGCAGGACTACACCCGGATCACCTATGACTGCACGCTGGCCGCCGCCCGTGCGGTCTCGGCCGGCAACCCGGCGCTGACCTTCACCTATGTGTCCGGCGAGGGCACCGACAGCACCGAGCAGGGCCGCTCGGGCTGGGCGCTGGTGAAGGGGCGTACCGAGAACGCGCTGCTGGCGATGGACATGCGCGCGTACATGTTCCGGCCCGGCTGGATCCAGCCGCTGCACGGCGAGCGGTCCCGCACCGGCTGGTACCGCGCGATGTACGCGGCGACGTCGTGGCTGTACCCGGTGCTGCGGCGGGTGGCGCCGAAGCGCGTGACGACCACTCAGGCGCTCGGCCGGGCGATGCTGGCGGTGGTGCGGCTCGGCGGGGAGGGCCCGCACGTCCTGCACAGCCCGGAGATCAACCGGCTCGGCGGCTGACCGGCGGCTGACCGGCGGCTTCCGGGCGGAAGGCCGGCCGGAACCGCGGCCGGCGGGCGTTCGGCGAGCCGGGGGGACTTCGCGCGCAGCGGGCATGCCGGCCGCCGGATGGGGGCACATGGTGCGCATGACGCAGATTGGCCTTCCGAGCAGAGTACGTGCCTGCCTCTTCGACCTCGACGGTGTGCTGACGCCGACGGCGCTGGTGCATGCCGCAGCCTGGAAGGAGATGTTCGACGCCTTCCTGCACGACCGGGACGGCGCCGGTTTCCAGCCCTTCGACAGCACCGAGGACTACGACGCCTACGTCGACGGCCGGCCCCGCGCGGACGGCGTGCGGACCTTCCTCGCCTCGCGCAACATCGAGTTGCCCGAGGGTGACGACGACGACCCGCCGTCGGCGCTCACCGTGCACGGCCTCGGCAACCGCAAGAACGCCCTGGTGCTGGAGAAGATCCGCACCGACGGCGTGACGGCGTACGAGGGCTCGGTGCGCTACGTGACGGCGGTGCGGGCGGCGGGGCTGCGCACCGCGGTGGTGTCCTCCAGCGCGAACACCCGCGACGTGCTGGTCTCCGCGGGCATCGAGCACCTGATGGACGTGCGGGTGGACGGCGTGACCGCCAAGGACCAGGGGCTGCGCGGCAAGCCGAAGCCGGACACCTACCTGGCCGCGGCGAAGCAGCTCGGCTTTGATCCCGGTCAGGCGGCGGTCTTCGAGGACGCGCTGGTCGGGATGGACGCCGGGCGGGAGGGCAGCTTCGGGTACGTGGTCGGCGTGGACCGGGTCGGGCAGGCCGACGAGCTGCGCAAGCACGGCGCCGACACCGTGGTGAAGGATCTGGCCGACCTGATCGGGAGAAGCGCGTGATCAGCGATCCGGCCTACGAGGTCGCGCCGTGGTCGCTGCGCGAGTGCGAGCTGAACCTGGAACTGCTGCCGCAGAGCGAGTCGGTCTTCGCCCTGTCCAACGGGCACATCGGCTGGCGCGGCAACCTCGACGAGGGCGAGCCGAACGGCCTGCCCGGGTCGTACCTCAACGGCCTGCACGAACTTCACCCGCTGCCCTACGCGGAGGCCGGATTCGGCTACCCGGAGTCCGGCCAGACCGTCATCAACGTCACCAACGGCAAGCTGATCCGGCTGCTGGTGGACGACGAGCCGTTCGACCTGCGGTACGGCACCACCCGCTCGCACACCCGGGAGCTGGACATGCGGGCCGGGGTGCTGCACCGCGAGTGCGTGTGGGTGTCGCCGGCCGGGCGGGCGGTGCGGGTGCGCTCCACCCGGATGGTCTCCTTCCGGCAGCGCGCGGTGGCGGCGATCTCCTACGAGGTGGAGCCGCTGGACGAGCAGGTGCGGGTGGTGGTGCAGTCGGAGCTGGCGGCCAACGAGGAGATCCCGCGGGCCACCGGCGACCCGCGGGTGGCGGCGGCGCTGGAGTCGCCGCTGATCTCCGAGGAGCACATCGCCGCCGGCACCCGGCTCGGGCTGATCCACTCCACCACCCGCAGCAAGCTGCGGGTCGCGGCGGCCGCCGACCACCGCGTGGACGGGCCGCAGGCGACCACCCAGATCTCCTCGGACTCCGGGCAGGACGTGAGCCGGCTGACCGTCACCGCCGTGCTGGAGAAGGGCGAGCGGCTGCGGCTGGAGAAGTTCGTCGCCTACGGCTGGTCGGCGACACGGTCGCTGCCCGCGCTGCGTGACCAGGCCGACGCGGCGCTGGTGGGCGCGCGCGACACCGGCTGGCAGGGGCTGCTCGACCAGCAGCGCGAGTACCTGGACGACTTCTGGGCCGGGGCCGATGTCGAGGTCGACGGCGACACCGAGATCCAGCAGGCGGTGCGCTTCGCGCTGTTCCACGTACTGCAGACCGCCGCCCGCGCCGAGCAGCGGGCGATCCCCGCCAAGGGCCTGACCGGCTCCGGCTACGACGGTCACACGTTCTGGGACGCGGAGACGTTCGTGCTGCCGCTGCTGACGTTCACCGCGCCGCAGGCCGCCGCCGAAGTGCTGCGGTGGCGGCACAACACGCTGCCGACCGCGCGCGACCGGGCCGCCCAACTCGGCCTGGCCGGCGCGACGTTCCCCTGGCGCACCATCAACGGCGACGAGGCGTCCAGCTACTGGCCGGCCGGCACCGCCGCCTTCCATGTGAACGCCGACATCGCCGACGCCGTGGTGCGCTACGTCGCCACCACCGCCGACGACGAGTTCGAGGCCGAGACCGGGCTCGAAATCCTCGTGGAGACCGCCCGGTTGTGGCGGTCGCTCGGCCACCACGACCACGCGGGCGCCTTCCACATCGACGGCGTGACCGGGCCCGACGAGTACAGCGCGGTCTGCGACGACAACGTGTACACCAACCTGATGGCGCAGGCGAACCTGGTGGCCGCCGCCGACGCCGCCGAGCGCCACCCGCGGCACGCCACCGCGCTGGGGATCACCGACGAGGAGACCGCCGCCTGGCGGGACGCGGCCTCGGCGATGACGGTGCCGTTCGACGAGGACCTCGGCGTGCACGAGCAGTCCGCCGGCTTCACCCGGCACCAGCGCTGGGACTTCGAGGGCAGCGACCCCGATCACTACCCGCTGCTGCTGCACTACCCGTACTTCGACCTGTACCGCAAGCAGGTCGTCAAGCAGGCCGACCTGGTGCTGGCGATGTACCTGCGCGGGGACGCCTTCACCGCCGAGCAGAAGTCGCGCGACTTCGCCTACTACGAGCCGCTGACCGTACGGGACTCGTCGCTGTCGGCGTACTGCCAGTCGGTGATCGCGGCGGAGGTAGGGCACCTCCAGCTCGCCTACGACTACCTGGGCGAGTCGGCGATGATGGACCTGGAGGACCTGGAGAACAATGCCCGCGACGGGCTGCACATCGCGGCGCTGGCCGGCACCTGGACGGCGCTGGTGGCCGGGTTCGGCGGGATGCGGCTGTTCAACGGGGACTCGATCCGGTTCGCGCCGCGGCTGCCGGACGCGCTGAGCCGGATCGCGTTCCGCCTGAACTTCCGTGGCCGGCAGCTGCGGGTGGAGGTGAAGCGGACCTCGGTGACGTACTCCCTCGCCGGGGGCGCGCCGATCGAGGTCCTGCACTACGAGAAGCCGTTCACGCTCACCGCCGAGCGGCCGGTGGTACGGGACCTGCCGGCGATCAGCCACCGCGAGCCGCCCGAGCAGCCGCCGGGGCGCGCGCCGCGGCGGCGCAAGCAGGCGCCGGGGCCGCAGAAGTAGCGGGGCCGCACATGTGAGGAGGCGCGGGCCGGGCGCGCGCGGGGCGCGGGGGCGGTCCCGGCCCGGCCGCTCGCCGTCACAGCCAGCCGCGGCGCTTGAAGAGGCGGTACAGCACCAGCACGACCGTGACCATCAGCGCGAGCACCGCCGGATAGCCCCAGATCTGGCGCAGTTCCGGCATGTGGTGGAAGTTCATCCCGTAGATTCCGGCGATCATCGTGGGCACCGCGGCCATGGCCGCCCAGGCGGAGATCTTGCGCATGTCGTCGTTCTGCCGCACCCCGACCTGGGTCAGGTGCGCGGCGAGGATGTCGGACAGCAGCCGGTCCAGGGACTCCCCCGCGTCGGCGACCCGGGTGAGGTGGTCGGCGACATCGCGGAAGAACGGCTGGGTGCGCCGGTCGGTGTACGGCATGCCGCCGGCGGCCATCCGCGCCATCGGCTCCGCGAGCGGGCCGGTGGCGCGGCGGAACTCCAGCACCTGCCGCTTGAACGCGTAGATCGTCGCGGCGATGCGCACCGAGTCGCCGCCGACCGGCGAGAACACCTGCTCCTCCAACTCCTCCAGGTCCATCTGGAGCTCCGCGGCGATCTCCAGGTAGTCGTCGACGACGTTGTCGCAGATCGCGTAGAGCACCGAGACCGGGCCGTGCTTGAGCACCGACGGCTTGCCCTCCAGCCGGGCGCGCACCTCGGCGGCGGTGGCCGCCTCGCCGTGCCGGACGGTCAGCACGAACGCGTCGCCGACGAAGACCATCAGTTCGCTGGCGCTGACCGTGCCGTCGGCGTCGTGGTAGCGCAGCGGGCGGACCACGGTGAACAGCGCGCCGGGATAGATCTCCAGCTTGGGCCGTTGATGGGCCTTGAGCACGTCCTCGACCGCCAGCGGGTGCAGCCCGAACTCCGCGGCGATGCCGGCGAACTCGGCCTCGGTCGGGTCGTGCACGCCGATCCACACGAAGGAGTCGCCCTGCGCGCGAGCCTGGTCCAGCGCGTCCGACAGGTCGTCCGGGGTGTGCGTACGGCGGCCGTCCTGGTAGATGGCGCAGTCGACGATCACGTGCTCATTCCTTCCTCGGGGACCCGCGGATGTATCAGCGGGCGCCAGAACACCTCACGGGCGGGCGGTCACGGCGTGGG
>NZ_JACEGK010000387.1:0-7603 GCF_056859195.1 Streptomyces sp. NH27 | reverse complement strand
CCTGGACACCTACTACGAGGTCGGCGGCCAGCTGATCGACACCGCCCCCACCTACGGACCGACGCTCGTGAGCGGCTGACCCGGCAGCCCGGCCCTGGCCGGGCAGCGGGTCAGCCCAGCAGCCGGGTGAACCGCTCGGGCACCAAGCCGCGGCTGTTGCCCGCGTACGGGAACAGCCACGTCCCCCGGCGCAGGAAGTCCCGCAGATCATGGCCGAGGTCGTCCAGCACGCCCCGCACCGCAAGCGGCTCGCCGAAGTCAAACACCGCCGCGGTGGCCCCGCCGCTGCGGCGGACCTCGGCGACGCCGGGAAGCTCCCCGTCCCGCGGGTGCCAGTCCACTTGCCAGCACCGGTCCGAGCCGGTCACCTGCCAGCGCATCCCGACCCCGTGTGCGGCCATCGCCTCGACCGCCAGCCCCTTGAACCGCAGGCGTTGCATCCAGGCCTCCAGCAGGCCGGCGACCGCCTCGCGGCGCGCGGCCGCATCCAGCGCCACCGGCTCCAGCACCCGCTTCACCGTGGCGGGCACCCCGGCCGCCAGCACCCCGGCGGGCAGCGACCGGGTCACGGTGGCCGTCGCGGCCACCACCGTGCCCGCCCCCACGCTCCCCCCGGGCAGCAGCACCGCCCGGAACCCCCGCCAGGCCCCGTCCTCGCCCTCCACGCCCGCGAACGCGGCACCGTGGCCGTCTCGGACCGGATGCCCGGCGTGGTAGCCGTGCGTGAAGATCGCCACCTCGGCGCTGATTCCCACCTCGTCCCCGATCACCACCGGCTCGGTCGGGTTCACCGTCACATCCGGCGCGATCTGGCACCGGTGCCCGATCCGCACCACCGAGTTCTCCTCCATCGACGCCCCGGCACCGATGCGCAGCCGCCGTCCGAGGTAGCTGCCCTCGCCCACCGACCACTGCCGGCACACCACGTCCGCGCCCGCATCCACCACCGTACCCACGCCCAGCACGGCCTCGTCCGCGACCAGCCACCGGCTGCCCTCGCCCACCTGCCCGCCCGCTCCCACCTCCAGACGGGCCGAGCGCAGGTCGCAGCCCGGCCCGATCACCGCGCCGTCCCCCAGCACCAGGTCGTCGGCCACGATCACCGTGCCCTCGCCGATCCGCACCCCCTCACCGACCTGCATGCGCTGTACCCGCAGCTCCACCCCGGGAAAGTCCCTCGCATCCACCGCGTCCTCCTTCTTCCTGTGCACCACGGCCCGCGGCGCACACCGCGGGCCGATCCGATCCGATTCCGCACGTCAGGAGCACCATGACCTCCACCTCGCGCAGCATCCTGGCCGTCGCGGCCCACGCCGACGACGAAGTCCTCGGGGCCGGCGGCACGCTGGCCGCCCACGTCCACGCCGGTGACCGCGTCCATCTGCTGATCCTCAGCGCCAGCGCCACCAGCCGCCCGGGCCAGGACCACGACCAGGTCCGCGCCCACCGCGCCGCCTGCGTGGAGAAGGCCGCCGCGCTCTACGGCGCCGATGTGCAGCTCGCCGACTTCCCCGACAACGCCTTCGACACCGTGCCCCGCCTGGCGATCACCCAGACCGTCGAGGACGCGCTGGCCCGCTCCAGGCCGCAGATCGTCTACACCCACAGCGCCGCCGACCTCTCCCTCGACCACCGGATCATCGCCGAGGCCGTTGCGGCCGCCACCCGGCCCCAGCCCGGCAGCACCGTGGCCACGGTCCTGGCGTGGGAAGTGCGCTCCGCCACCGAGTGGGGCACCGGTACCCCGTTCCGGCCGACCTGGTTCCAGCCCCTGACCGAGGAGGACCTGGCCGTCAAGGAGCAGGCGCTGGAGGTGTACGCGAGCGAGATGCGCCCCTGGCCCCACACCCGCTCGGCCCGAGCCGTGCTCGCCGCCGCCCGCGTGCGCGGCGCCCAGGCCGGACACGAGGCCGCCGAGGCGTTCGAGGTGGTCAGGCACACGGTCCTCACACCGGCGTGAAGACGGCGCGCTGCTCGTCCGCCAGGGCCAGCGCGATGCGCTCGCGGACGCTCTCGCGCACCGGCGGCAGGGCGTCCGGGGAGAACCAGCCCACCTCCAGCGACTCGTCATCCGCCGCCCGCGCCACCTGGCCCGGGTCGGCGGGCCGGCACGCGAAGACCAGCTCCAGGTACTGGGCGCGGTCGCCGCCCGGGTGCCGGACTTCCGGCGAGACGGTGACCGCCGCCAGGCGCTCGACCACCACCCGGATCCCGGTCTCCTCCTCCACCTCCCGCACGACCCCGGCAGCCGGCTGTTCACCCGGTTCCAGGATGCCGCTGAGCAGGGACCACTCCCCGGTGTCGGACCGCCGGTGCAGCAGCACCCGCCCGTCGGTACCGCGCACGATCGCGTTCACCCCCGGCAGCCACAGCAGATGGTCCGGGCCGACCACGGCCCGCAGCGCCGCGACGAAGTCAGGGATCACAGCAACCACCTCGGGCACGCAGGAGCAGGTCATGGGAAGGGCCGGATGCCGCTACGGTGCCGTCGCGAGCGGCTCCGGCCCCGCCCCCAGATCAGCAGCCGGCACCCTGCCACGCCCAGGCCCCACTGGCGTGAACCCCGTGAAGTGAGAAGGCAGAAGCGTGAAATCCCGTGAAATCAACCAACCGAGACGCCAGTGACGTAGCGTTATGGTGTGGCGACTGAAAGCCTCCCTCCACGTTCGCACCCCGCCGTGCTCCAGGACGCGCTCACCCGCGCCAACTGGTCGGCCCGGGACCTGGTCAAGACCGTCAACCCCCGCTTGAACGCGATGGGCCACCCCACCGTGGACCTCACCGCGGGCTACAAATGGCTGCGCGGACATGTGCCGCGCTCCGCAGCGGTCCGGGACGTTGTCGTGGTCGTCCTGTCCGAGGTGACCGGCCACCGCTACACCTCAGCCGAGATGTGGGGCAGCGCGTACCCCTCCGCCGCAGAGGCCACGGAGACTGGAGAGACCGAAGAACTGCTCGGGCCCCTCCCGCTGGAGGCAGTCCTGCGGACCGCGACCGCGTGGACCGGCGGCACCGCCGAGCCCGCCCTCGTGCAGTCCGCCGCCGACGAGAAGCTGTCCGCCGCGGTCTGGGACGCCACCCGCCAGGCTCCCGCCCGGCTGCTCACCGGGCGCAGCGGCGGGGAGTACGTCGCTCCGGAGTTCGTCGACATGCTCGATGAGCAGCTCGCCGCTTTGCGCCGCCTCGACGACCGCACCGGCGGCGGGCCGCTGAGCCAGCGCCAGGCCCGGCACGCCCTCCACGACTCCCTCGCCCTCATCCACGACGGCCAGTACACCGCGGCCACCGGCAACCGCCTGCTGCAGCACGCGGGCGGAGCCGCCCAACTCGCCGGTTGGATGGCCTTCGACGCCGGCCTGGCCCCGGCGTCCCACCGCTACCAGCTCCTGGCCATCCGCATCGCCCGCGCCGCCGGCGACACCACCACCGTCTCCAACGCGCTGGGCATGCTCGCCTACCAGCACGCCGCCGGCGGCAACCCGAACCTGGCCATGCGGTTCGCGTACGCCGCCGTCGAACACGCCAAGGGCGGCCTGCCCCTGGTCCAGGCGAGGGCCTGGGGGCGCCTGGCCACCGCACAGGCCGCCTCCGGCAACCTGGACGGGTTCCGCCGCGCGACCGACCAGGCCCGGAGCCTGATCCAAAACCGCCACGCCGACGACCCGCCCTCGCTGTACTACCTCACCCCCCAGCAGATCGACGCCGAGTCCGGCCAGGCCCTCGTCGACCTCGCCGCCCACGTCCCCGGCAAACGCACCCTCCTGCTCCGCGAGGCCGCCGACCTCCTGAGCCCCATCGCCGACCAGGGCCCGTCCACCGGGTTCCGCCGCTCCGGCATCCTCCACGGCATCCACCTCGTCCGCGCCAGCATCGGCGCCCGCGACCCGGAGGCGACCGCCCACTGGATCACCGCGCTGGCCGACCACGTCCCCCACGTCCAGTCCATCCGGTGCCGCACCCTCTTGGCGGCGGTGCGCACCAGGGCCGGCAACCCGCTGCGCGCCGCCGGGCGCACTGATGCACTCGAGGCCATCAGCAAGGCACTATCAAGTGCATGACCCACCTGCTGCCGACCGCGGACCGAGCGTGGACGATCGCCGCCGTCGCCTACGACAGTCCCGACGCCCGCGGGCTCACTCAGGCTCTCCACCGTGAGCAGATAGCGACCTACGGCCGAGCCGACGATCCCGAAGCCACCGCGCCCGCCGAATTCGACCGCCCGCGCGGCGCGTTCCTCCTCGCCGCCCGCGCTGACGGCACCGCCTTGGCCTGCGGCGGCTGGCGCACCGCGGCACCGGCCACCGCTGAGATCAAACGCATGTACGTCTCCCCCGTAGCCCGCGGCCACGGCCTGGGACGACAGATCCTCACGGCTCTGGAGGACGACGCCCGGCGCCACGGCATGAGCGAAGTGATCCTGGAGACCGGCGTCAACAACCTCGCCGCGCTCGCGCTCTACACCCGCTGCGGATACGCCCCGATCGCCCCCTACGTCACGGGCCGCGACCCGCGGATCAACCGAGCGTTGGGCAAAGCCCTGGGAGCGTCGGCCGAAGGGCCGTAGCCCCGCTGTGCAGCCGGTGCGGAACCGATCCGCGAGCCCGCGCGCGGCCCGCAGCGGCTGCCGGCCTGATCGGCTGACGGCGTTGTGACGCACACCGTCGACGGGGCTTCCGAGTACGCAGGGGGCCGGAAAGGGCAGGTGCGTGACCGGAGCGGCTGAGATCATGGCACGAGGATCAGATCATGATCACGGTGCGGGAGCAGCGGGGGCGGGCATGGACGACAACAGCACGGTGTGCGCGGTCGCGATCGACTACAAGGCGGTCCTGCGTTCGCCCGGACGCGCCCACGACGGGATCGCCGACTTCCTTCGGTGGCTCGACGACCGTGACGTGGCCTTCGTACTGCTCACCACCGACCCGATCGACGCCGGGGCCGCCCTTGCGGCCGCCGGCCTGCCCGCACCCGACCTCCACCTGTCCCGCGACGACATCCCCGGCACGCCGAACCGCGGCAGCGGTGCCTGGCTCGACACGGTCGCCGAGCGCCTCAACCTGCGCCTGAACCAGCTCCTGCTCGTCGGCACCTCGGAGTGGGACTGGCGCACCGGCATCAACGCCGGCGTCGTCCACGTCCTCGCCCGCTGGGCCAACCACATCAACAACGGCAAGGGCATGATCACCCTGTCGGCCGACGATCCGGCAGGCGTCGGTGAGCTCCTGGAGCACTTCTTGCTGGACGAGCCCCGCTGGGCCTTCAGCCACGACGACACCGCCCGCTCCTTCAAGATCCGCTCGCTGCTGCCCCCCAACGTGCGGTTCCCCCAAGCCCCCGGCCGGACCTTCGAGCTCCAAGACGTCTTCACCCGCGGCCGCACCATCACCGTCGGCACCCAGGACGCCCGCGACATCCTGATGCTGCGCCTGCTCTCCTCCGCCTACCTCGACGGCACCCTGCCCCACCGCAGCCTCTTCTGCGTCTACCCCAGCAGCTCCCCGGGAAAGGTCAGCCAGCAGCTCGCCGGCTTCCTCACCAAGGCGAAGGTGATGGTCGGCTCCTACTACCGCGAGGACCTCCTCGAGCGCACCGGCCAGGCCCCGGACACCAGCCTGGAGCGGTGGAAGCGGAGCAGGGGCGAGGCGAGCACGGCGGACATCTCGATCGGCGCCCAGGCGCGCACCGTCCGGATCAACCCCAAGTACCGGGGCAAGCTCAAGGGCAAGACGGTGATCGTCTTCGACGACTTCACCACCGAGGGCAAGTCCATCGAGTGGGCCCGCACCCTGCTGACCAGCGCCGGGGCACAGCAGGTCATCGCCTTGACCATCGGCAAGTACGGCGCCTCCCGCCACACCGCCTACCAGCTGCGCCCCGGCACGACGATCGACCCCTACCTGGTCAGCTATCACCTGGCGGCCACGAACTTTCGTGACGACGCCCGTCACCGCCGCCGCGGGCCCAGGCCCCGGTAACGCGCTGAAGGCCACGATGTCCCACTTCATCGCCGCCGCGCAGGACACCGACTGAGCCGCCCTCCCCCGAAGTCTTCGCCCGACCCGCGCGGCCAGGCCTGCCGCCCCTTTTCGGCCCGTACGAGGTCCGCGTACGTCATCATGGGGAGTGGCCCGAGTACGCGCTCCATCCTTCGAACATCCCGGGGCCACGAGTAGAAGGACACCCCGATGAACCTCGATATCACCGCTGACCAGCATGATCTGCTGACCCTGTGCGCCCTGCGCACCGGTGACGCCACTCTCGACTGGAGCCTGCTCGCGCGCAGCGCCCAGAGCCCCGAGGGCCTGGCCGCGCTCATGGACGGACAACTGCGCGAGGACTCGCGCGCCGCGACCAAGAACCGCCCCCTGCTGCAGCAGGCCCTGACCGCGGGCCTGGACGATGCCCGCGCCCGCGTCGACGACGAGCTCGCTGCGGCCAGCACCGCTGACGCGCGCCTGGTCACCGTCCTGGACAAGGACTACCCGGCGAATCTGAGACTGATCGGCAACCTGCCGCCGTTCCTCTTCTACCGCGGCGAGCTCGATCAGCGCGACGCCCGCTCCATCGCCGTCGTCGGTACCCGCCAGGCCTCCGAGGACGGATTGCGCCGGGCGGCCCGGATGGCCCGCGAGCTCGTCGAGCACGACGTCGTGATCGCCAGCGGCCTCGCCAAGGGCATCGACGCGAGCGCCCACCAGGCCACGCTCAGCGCCGGGGGCCGGACCTTCGCCGTCATGGGCACCGGCATCGCCGCTGCCGTCTACCCGGCCGAGAACCGGCCGCTCGCCAAGGCCATCCTGGACGCGGGCGGGGCGCTGCTGAGCCAGTTCTGGCCCACCAGCCCGCCAGCGAAGTACACCTTCCCGCGGCGCAACGTCGTCACCTCCGGCACCACTTTGGGCAGCGTCGTCATCGAGGCCTCCAGCACGTCGGGGGCCAAGATGCAGGCCCGCCTGGCCGCCGAGCACGGCAAGCTCGTCTTCCTGATCCGCTCCCTGGCCGACACCCAGCCCTGGGCGAAGAAGATGCTGGACGAGGACCGGGCGATCCTGGTCACCGCCTCCAGCGACATCACCGATAGCCTCGGCCAGGCCGCGGACATCCAGCGCGCCGGCCAGCAGCGCCAGCAGCTCGCCCTGGCCGGCCTGTGACCGCAGGTCTTCCCGACCCGGCCGGCTTTCCCGACTGCCCGGCGTGCGCCTACGTCCTGACCGGCACCGCCCGCCTGTGCTCCGACTGCGCCGGCCGCACCCTGCAACCGGTCGCCGACCCCCACTGCCCGGTCTGCTCCCAGGCCCTCCCACCGGGCGGACCGTGCGGCAACCGGCTGTGCGCGCTGCCGCAGGCGCGCCGCGGCTTCTCGCGTGTCGATGCGGTGGCCGTGTACTCCGGAGCCCTCCGCGACAAGATCCACACGCTGAAGTACGAGGGCCGGAGCGGCTGGGCGATGATCTTCGGCCGGCTCCTCGTCGGCTGGATGGAGAGCCACCCCGAGCAGATGCGGGGCGTCGACCACGTCGTCGGCAACCCCACCCACCCCGGCCGCCAGCCCATCCAGCACATCGAGGCGATCATTGACGCCGCCTACACCGAGGACGTGCGC
>NZ_JACEGK010000386.1:0-7603 GCF_056859195.1 Streptomyces sp. NH27 | reverse complement strand
GAAGTGGCCCGTGCGTTCATATTCCAAGTGGACCACGGGACGGAGCCACTTCGCGGCTACGTTGAGGACATGAGCACATCCGAGCGGATCTCCCCCGCCCCAGCCACCAGCGCTGCCACGGTTGCCCCGCCGCCGCGCCGGATCGACCTCGACGACAAGGCGCCGGACTTCTACCAGGCGATGTTCGCGCTGGACAAGGCCGCGTCCGCCGGGCTCGACCCGGTCGTGCGCGAGCTGGTCCGGGTGCGCGTCTCGCAGCTCAACGGCTGCGCGTACTGCGTCGACAAGCACAGCGCCGGCGCCCGCGAGCTGGATGTCACCGAGCAGAAGCTCACCGGCCTGACGGTGTGGCGCGAGACCCCGTTCTTCACCGCACGCGAGCGCGCCGCCCTCGCGCTGGCCGAGGCCGTCACCGAACTCGGCGCCCACGGTGTCCCCGACGCGGCCTACGACGGGGCCGCCGCGCTCTTCGACGAGGACGAACTGCCCCGGCTCATCGCGATGTGCGTGACGATGAACGCCTGGAACCGGCTCGGCGTGACCTGCCGGCTCAGCCCCCGGACCCGAGCCTGACGCCCGCCGGCTCCGCGCCGGCGGCCTCCGCCGGGGTGCCGCCCTCCCCGTAGCGGGCCAGCGCCAGCCCGCCGGCCACCGCCAGCACGAAGCCCGCGACGGCCGCCGGGGCCCAGCCGTCCCGGGTCCGGTCGTGCAGCGCGAGCACCCCGACCAGCGCGGGGCCGACCGTCTCGCCCAGCACCATCCCCGCGGTGGCCGCGGTGACCGAGCCCTGGTGCAGCGCCGAGGTCAGCAGCAGGAACGCGGCGCCGCCGCCGACCAGCAGGGCGTACGACGCCGGGTTCGTCACCAGGGCGCGCACCGTCACCGGGTCGAGCAGCCGCACCGCGACCTCGACCACGCCGAAGCCGAAGCCCGCGCCCATGCCGAGCAGCGCGGCCCGGAACCGCTGCGGGAGCCTCGCGGCCGGCACCGCGCCGAGCGCCAGCACCACGAGCGCGGTCGCCAGGGTCGCCCAGCGCAGCGCGCCGCCGCCGTGCCCCGATCCCTCGCCGCCCGAGGCCAGCGCCAGCAGGGCCAGCCCGCCGCACACCGTGGCCACCCCGGCCCACTCCCCGCCGGCCAGCCGCGCGCCGAGCAGCGGGCCGGCCAGTACCGCGGTCACCGCCAGGCTCGCGGCCAGCGCGGCGCCCACCGTGTACACCGGCAACGCGCGCAGCGCGATCACCTCCAGGACGAAGCCCGCGGTGTCCAGGCCCAGCCCGGCGATGTACGGGGCCTGCCGCATCGCCGCCACGAGCAGCCCCGCGGCCCCTCCGCCGTCCTCCGCGCCCCGTGCGGCTTTCGCTTGCAGCGCGGTGGCCGCGCCGAAACAAAGCGCGGCGCCGAGCGCCGCGACCAGTCCCATCACCATCCGCCGATGCTACGGCGCCCCTGCCCCGCCGGGCGCTCCGGTCCCGTGCTCGCGGGACCTTGCGGCGCGCTGTGGCTGGTCGCGCAGTTCTCCCCCAGAGCTCCGCCTGGGAGGTACCCCCACGCGCCCCTGGGTTTGCTGCGGCTTCTTCCGCGAAGAAGGGTGCGCCGCTGGTGGAGGTGCGCTTTGTCGCGGCGACCAGCCACAACCAAGGGGCGCGGAGAACTGCGTGACAAGCCCACCACCGGCAGGTGGTCCCGGAACCGACAGGACCACCCACCCCGGAGGGTCAGGCCAGCGCTTCGCGAAGCCTCTCCAGGGACCAGTCGAGGTCATCCTTGGAAATGGTCAGCGGAGGCGCCAGCCGGATCGTGGAACCGTGGGTGTCCTTGGCGAGGACGCCCCGCTGGAGCAACCGCTCCGTGAGGGCGCGTCCGGTGCCGAGCGCGGGGTCCACGTCGAGCCCGGCCCACAGCCCGCGGCCGCGCACCGTCGTGATGGCCCCGCCGGAGGCGATCGCCGCGAGCTCGCGGTGCAGGTGGTCGCCGAGTTCCGCGGCCCGCCGCTGGTACTCCCCGGTCCGCAGCATGGCGACGACCTCGATGCCGACCGCGCACGCCAGCGGGTTCCCGCCGAACGTGGAGCCGTGCTCGCCCGGGTGGAAGACCCCGAGCACGTCACGGGAGGCGACCACCGCGGAGACGGGGACGACACCGCCGCCCAGCGCCTTGCCGAGGACGTACATGTCGGGGACCACGTCTTCGTGCTCGCAGGCGAAGGTGCGGCCGGTGCGGCCGAGGCCGGACTGGATCTCGTCGGCGATGAAGAGCACCCCGCGCTCGCTGGTGAGCCGCCGCACCCCGGCGAGGTACCCGGGCGGCGGCACGAGCACGCCGGCCTCGCCCTGGATCGGCTCGATCAGCACCGCCACGGTGTCGTCGTCGACCGCGGCCTCCATCGCGGCGAGGTCGCCGTACGGGACGATGGTGAACCCCGGCGTGTACGGGCCGAAGTCCGCGCGGGCCTCGGGGTCGGTGGAGAAACTGACGATCGTGGTGGTGCGGCCGTGGAAGTTCCCCTCGGCGACGACGATCTTCGCCCGGCCGTCCGGCACGCCCTTGACCTGGTAGCCCCATTTGCGGGCGGTCTTGACCGCGGTCTCCACCGCCTCCGCCCCGGTGTTCATCGGCAGCACCATGTCCTTGCCGCACAGCTCGGCCAGCGCCTGGCAGAACTCGGCGAACCGGTCGTGGTGGAAGGCCCGCGAGGTGAGCGTCACCCGGTCGAGCTGGGCCTTCGCCGCGGCGATCAGCCGCGGGTTGCCGTGGCCGAAGTTGAGCGCCGAGTACCCGGCGAGCATGTCGACGTACCGGCGGCCGTCGATGTCGGTCACCCACGCGCCCTCGGCGGAGGCGATGACGACGGGCAGCGGGTGGTAGTTGTGCGCGCTGTACTCCTCGACGACCGCGATCTCACGGTCGGTCGCGGTGCTGTCGGGCGCCGTGGCACTGCCGGAAGCCGAGCTGCCGGGGTCCTCGTTCGTCACGTGCGTACTCCGTTCGTCGTACGTCAGGAGCCAGGCCGGGCCTGGAACGGGGCGGGGGTGGTGCCCCTGCTTCTATCGTCGCTCACCGCGGTCCCGGTGAAACCTCCCGCGGACACGCCCGCGCATCTCAGGATCGGCGGCATCTCCCGGCGGTGTGGGAGCGGGCCCGGGGCCTGAGACAATGGGAGTATGGCCAACCTGCGACCTCGTGCCCTGTCCGGCATCCAGCCCACTGCCAGCTCCTTCCACCTCGGCAACTACCTGGGTGCGATCCGGCAGTACGTCGCGATGCAGGACACCCACGACGCCTTCTACATGGTGGTGGACCTGCACGCGATCACCGTGCCGCAGGACCCGGCGACGCTGCGCGCGAACACCCGGCTGGCGGCCGCGCAACTGCTGGCCGCGGGCCTGGACCCGGAGCGCTGCACGCTCTTCGTGCAGAGCCACGTGCCCGAGCACGCGCAGCTCGGCTGGCTGATGAACTGCATCACCGGCTTCGGCGAGGCGTCCCGGATGACGCAGTTCAAGGACAAGTCGGCCCGGCAGGGCGCCGACAGCGCCACCGTGGGCCTGTTCACGTATCCGATCCTCCAGGTCGCCGACATCCTGCTCTACCAGGCCGACGCGGTGCCGGTCGGCGAGGACCAGCGGCAGCACATCGAGCTGACCCGGGACCTCGCCGAGCGGTTCAACGGGCGGTTCGGCCAGACCTTCAACCTGCCCGCGGCACACATCGTGCGCGAGGTCGCGAAGATCTACGACCTGCAGGACCCGACCGCGAAGATGAGCAAGTCCGCGGCCTCCGCGAAGGGTCTGGTGAACCTGCTCGACGAGCCGAAGGTGTCGGCGAAGAAGTTCCGCAGCGCGGTCACCGACACCGACACGGTCGTGCGGTACGACGAAACGGAAAAGCCGGGCATCAGCAACCTGCTCAGGATTCACTCCGCCCTCACTGGCACCGGAATCGCCGAACTTGAGGAGCGATACGCGGGCAAGGGCTACGGTGCGCTCAAGACCGACCTCGCGGAGATCTTCGTGGCGTGGGTCACCCCGTTCCGTGAGCGCACGCAGGAGTATCTGGGAGACCCCGAGACGTTGGACTCCGTTCTGGCCAAGGGAGCCGAGAAGGCACGCGCCGTCGCCGCCGAGACACTGGCGCTGGCGTACGACCGGATCGGCTTCCTGCCGGCGAAGCACTGAAGTACCGGCCGCACGGCCGGATGGATCGGGTTGTGACGCACGTCGCTGTCCGGTTCGTAGGCATGCGCGCGACACTGAGCAGGACGACCGAGCACGACACGAGCGGCACACAGCACAAGAGCACGAAGGCGCACGACCGCGAGGCGACCCGGGAAAGAGGTGAACGCAGTGGGTACCACCACCATCGGCGTGTCCATCGCGGTCCCGGAGCCGTACGGACGGCTGTTGCAGGATCGGCGGGCCGGCTTCGGTGATCCCGCGGCCTTCGCGATCCCCACGCATGTGACACTCCTTCCGCCGACCGAGGTGGCCCGCGAGGAGTTGCCCGGCTTCGGCCGGCACCTCTCCCGGGTCGCCGCGGACGGGCGGCCGTTCCTGATGCGGCTCGACGGCACCGCGACCTTCCGGCCGATCTCCCCGGTGGTCTACGTGCGGATCGCCGAGGGGGATGTCGCCTGCGGTGAGCTTCAGGAGCAGGTGCGGTCCGGGCCGGTCGCCCGGGAGCTCCAGTTCCCCTACCACCCGCACGTCACCGTCGCCCACGGGATCGCCGAGGACGCGATGGACCGGGCGCAGGCCGAGCTGGCGGGGTTCGCCGCGCAGTGGACCGCGTCCGGCTTCGCCCTCTACGAGCAGGGTGCCGACGATGTCTGGCGCCAGCTCCGGCTCTACCCCTTCGGCGCGGAAGAGCTGCCGCCTCTTCCCCACCAACACGGCCGCCGCGTCACCGCTCCGCGGTAGCAGGACCGCCAGGGGCGGCTGGTCCCCCAACCGGCGGGACAGGGGCACCCGGGGGGTCCCGTTACCGGGGTCTCGTTACCGCGGAGCCGTGATTCGGCGGAACAAGGGGCGGGGGAGGTGGCGGAGGGCGGACATGATCGGGCGGAGCCGGCCCGGGACCCAGATCAGCTCGGCTCGGCGCCGCAAGCCGGACTCGATCGCGGCGGCAACCACCTCGGGTGTTGTGGCGAAGGGCGCCGCGGGCAGGTGCGCCGTCATGCGGGTCCGTACGAACCCGGGTCGTACTGCCATGACGTGGACCCCGCACGGGTGCAGCGCGTCCCCGAGTCCTTGGGTGAAGGCGTCGAGCCCGGCCTTGCTGCTGCCGTAGATGAAGTTCTCCCGCCGGGCGCGTTCGCCGGCGACGGAGGAGAGGACGACGAGGGAGCCGTGCCCCTGGCGCTGGAGCGCCGCCCCGCAGACGAGGGACGCGGAGACCGCCCCGGTGTAGTTGGTCGCGGCCACCCGTACGGCCGACAGCGGCTCCTGCTCGTCGCGCGCCTGGTCCCCGAGCACGCCGAAGGCGACCAGCACCATGTCGATGTCGCCCTCGGCGAAGACCTTGCCGAGGACCTCCTCGTGCGAGCCCGGGTCGAGCGCGTCGAAGGCGGTGACGTGCACCTCGGCGCCGAGCGCGGACAGCTCGGCCGCGGCGGCGTCCAGTGCGGGGGAGGGCCGTCCGGCCAGGTGCACCCGCCGGGTGCGGCGGGCGATCAGCCGGCGTGCGGTGGCCAGCCCGATCTCGGAGCCGCCGCCGAGCACCAGCAGGGACTGGGGAGCCCCGAACGCGTCCTTCATGAGCGAACTCCCTACGTCACAGCGCGAGCCGCCGCGCCAGGTCCGAGGTGATGGCGCCGCGCGGGTCGTAGCGGGCGCGCAGGGAACGGAAGTCGTCCAGCCGCGGGTACATCCGGGCGAGCATGTCGGGCCGCAGCCGGGAGTCCTTGGCGAGGTAGACCCGGCCGCCGGCGGCCGCGACCTCCGCGTCGAGCTCGTCCAGGAGTGCACCGAGCCCCGGCAGTCCCGCGGGGATGTCCAGCGCGAGGGTCCATCCGGCCATCGGGAAGGAGAGCCAGCCGGGGTCGCCCGCCCCGAACCGCTTGAGCACCGCGAGGAAGGACGGGCAGCCGCGGGTGCTCAGCCGGTGTACCACCGAGCGCAGCGTCTCCTCCTGGCCCTGCCCGACCACGAACTGGTACTGCACGAAGCCGGCCCGGCCGTAGATCAGGTTCCAGTCCGGCAGGCCGTCCAACGGGTGGAAGAAGGTGGCGAGCTTCTGCAACTGGCCGCGCCGCTCGCGGGGTGCCTTGCGGTACCAGAGTTCGTTGAACAGCCCGACGCTGGTGCGGCCGAGCAGCCCGTCGGGTGCGGGGCGGGGCGCGGCCGGCAGCCGGCGCGGGCGGAAGGCGAGCGGGGCGCGGCGGGCCCGTGCCGGCAGCGCTTCGAGCGGGGCGTGGTCGCCGCGGGTGAGCACGGCCCGGCCGGTGCGGGCGCCGCGGGCGAGCAGGTCGATCCAGGCCACCGAGTAGCGGTAGCGGTGGTCGGTGGCGGTCAGCCGGGCCATCAGGTCGTCCAGGTCGGTGGCCCGCTCGGTGTCCACGGTCATCAACGACGTCTCGACCGGCAGCAGTTGGATCGTGGCGGCCAGCACCACCCCGGTCAGGCCCATCCCGCCGGACGTCGCCCAGAACAGCTCCGGCTCCGCCTCCGGGGTCACCAGCCGGGTCTCGCCGTCGCCGGTCAGCAGCTCGAAGGCCCGCACATGGCGGCTGAAGGAGCCGGAGACGTGGTGGTTCTTGCCGTGGATGTCGGCGCCGATCGCGCCGCCGACGGTGACATAGCGGGTCCCGGGGGTGACCGGCACGAACCAGCCGAGCGGCAGCAGCACCTCCATCAGCCGGTGCAGCGACACCCCGGCGTCGCACGTCACCACGCCGTTGACGGCGTCGATCTCGTGGATGCGGTCCAGGGCGGTCATGTCCAGCACCGCGCCGCCGGCGTTCTGTGCCGCGTCGCCGTATGCCCGGCCCAGGCCCCGGGCGATGGCGCCGCGGCCGTCGCAGGCCCGTACCGCCTCGACGACCTCCTCGTACGTGCCCGGGCGCAGCAGCCGGGCGGCGGTCGGGGCGGTGCGGCCCCAGCCGGTGACGGGGGTGGTGGCCGGCGCGAGCGGTACGGGCATGTCCGTGAACGTACCGTCGGCCAACCCGGAGAAATGCCCCATTGGGTGAGATTTGTCGTTGTATGCGGCTTTTCTCACCGTAACGGTCGATCGGGAGGGGTAAGGGCGAGTGCCGCACGGTAAGGATTCGCAGTCCGATGGCCGAATCGTATGACTCACGTGCCGTGCGTGACGCGCATGACGCACGCGACCCAGGGGACGCGGTCGGCCGGCAACGAGAAGCCCGACGGAGGAAGCGAGGAGGTGCGGCCGGTGTTCCGCCCTGATCACGACCTGCTGACCGTGCTGCGCGGCTGCGGCCGGCAGCCACATGCCGCGGCGGCGGCGAGGGGACTGTCGCTGGCCGGCGAGCACGGCGCGGTCTGGTTCGCCGCCGGGCTGGCCGGCGCGGCCGCCGACCCGGCCCGCCGCGGCGCGTGGCTGCGCGCCACCGCCCTGGTCGCCGCCGCGCACGTCGCGAGCA
>NZ_JACEGK010000385.1:0-7613 GCF_056859195.1 Streptomyces sp. NH27 | reverse complement strand
CCCCTCTGCGGTCCCGCTCGCACGGAGTGAGAATGGAGGCGGAGGGGAGATCCGCTACGCCGATCGAGGTGGTCCCGTGGACCAGGCAGCAATCAGCGTCTCCGGCCTCAGCAAGCAGTTCGGTTCCGTGACGGCGCTCGACTCGGTGGACTTCGACGTCGAGCCCGGCACGGTCTTCGGTCTGCTGGGGCCCAACGGAGCGGGCAAGAGCACCGCGATCCGCATCCTGACCACGATCGTGCGCCCCACCAGCGGGCGCGCCGAGGTGCTGGGGCACGACGTCGTACGCGAAGCCGTCACCGTACGGAACCTGATCGGGCTGGCCGGGCAGTACGCGGCGGTGGACAAGAACCTCACCGGCCGGGAGAACCTGCGGCTGATCGGCCGCCTCACCCACGTACGGCGCTCCCGGATCAGGCAGCGCGCCGGCGAACTGCTGGAGCGCTTCGACCTGACGGCGGCCGGTGACCGCCCCGCCCGCACCTACTCCGGCGGTATGCGCCGACGCCTGGACGTCGCCGCCGCGCTGGTCCCCGACCCGCCGGTGCTCTTCCTCGACGAGCCGACCACCGGCCTCGACCCGCAGAGCCGTATCGCGCTGTGGGAGATGATCCGCCAGCTGGTGGCCGATGGCACGACGGTGCTGCTCACCACCCAGTACCTGGAGGAGGCGGACCAGCTCGCCGAACGGGTCGTCGTCATCGACCACGGCCGGGCCATCGCCGACGACACCCCCGAGCTGCTCAAGGCCAACCTGGGCAACACGGTCATCGAGCTCGACATGGGCGAGCCCGAGCGGGCCGTGCAGGCGGCCGACGTGCTGAGGGGCGGGCTCCCCGAGCCGCCCGACGCAGACGGTGTCCGGCTGCGGCTGGTCTCGCGCGAGGGGTCCCGGCCGCTGCTCGGTGTGCTGCGCGCGCTGGACGAGCACGACCTGGTGCCCGCCGCCGTCGCGGTCAGGGAACCCAGCCTCGACGACGTCTTCCTACAGCTCACCGGGCACCGCAGCGCGCCGGGCGCGACCGGCGCCGGCCCGCCGGCCAATGGCGGCAAGCCTCCCGATGGCGCCCCGCCGACCGGTGACGACCCACCGTCCGGTGGGGGCGCGTCGTCCGGTGGTGCTCCGCCGTCCGGTGGGGGCGCGTCGTCCGCGGGCGCGGCGTCATGACCGGGACCGCCGTCTTTCGCAGGCACGGGGAGCACGGAAGCGCGGACACCGGCGGCGCCCTGTCGCCTGAACCCTCCACCCGGCCCTGGTCGCGCCTGGTACGGACCGGCCAGGACGGCCTGGCCGTCGCCTGGCGGAACCTGATCGGGCTGCGCCGGGTGCCCCGGCTGCTGGTGTTCTCCACCATCCAGCCGCTGGTCTTCGTGCTGATGTTCCGCTACGTCTTCGGCGGAGTCGTCGCCCCGGCGTTGCACGGGGTGAGCTATGTCGACTTCCTGATCCCGGGCATCTTCGTGCAGACCGCCGTCTTCGGCGCCATGAACACCGCGATCGGCCTGGCCACCGACATGCAGACCGGGCTGATGGAGCGGTTCCGGTCGCTGCCGATGGCCAGATCGGCGGTGCTGGTCGGCCGGACCATGGCGGACCTGGTGCGGAACGTCTTCGTCGTGATGTTGATGACGGCGGTGGGCTTCGCCATCGGCTTCCGTATCCACGCCGGCGTGCCGGCATTCCTCTGCGGCATCCTGCTGGTCCTGGCCTTCGGCTTCGCGATGTCGTGGATCTTCGCGGTGGTCGGCATGGCCGTCGGCGACCCCGAGACCGCCCAGGCCGCGGCCTTCCCGGTACTGGCCCCGCTGGTCTTCGCCTCCGCGGCCTTCATCCCGGTCAACACCATGCCCGGCTGGCTCCAGGCGTTCGCGCAGCACCAGCCGGTGTCCCGCACCGCCGAGGCGGTCCGTGCCCTGGTGCTCGGCGGGCCGACCGTCAACGATGTCTGGCAGGCACTCGCCTGGGACGCGGGCATCGTCGCGGTCTTCGCACCGCTCGGCGTGTGGCTCTACCGCAGAGCGGTATGACGTTCGGCCGCGACCGACTCACTCGCCGCCTCGCCGCCCCGCTGCCGCCCTGCTGACCTGACCCGCGCCCGTACCCGTACTCAGAACGCCTGCGCCGCCGCGGCCCCGGCGTAGGACAGTCCCACGCCCATCCCCACGCTGATGATCAGATAGGCCGCCGCGGTGAGCAGCCTCCGTTTGGAGGTGAGCGTCAGCAGTTCGTAGGAGAACGTCGACCACGTGGACAGCGCGCCGCAGAAACCCGTGCCGAGCAGAAAGGTGCGTTCGGGGGTGAGGTGGGTGCCCATGCCGGTGCGCACCAGGTAGCCGAGCAGCAGTGACGCGGCGGCGTTGGCGGCGAAGGTCCCCAGCGGGAAGCCGCTGGACAGGCGGTGGTTCGCCTCGGCGCCCAGCAGGTAGCGGATCGGCGCCCCCGCGAGCGCGCCGGCCACCACGAGCAGCCAGTCGGTCACCGTCATCGCCCGCCACCTCCCGCGGCCCGCCCGCGGGCCAGGAGCGCGCGGGTGCCGAGCACCCCGACGGTCACCGCGGTCAGCGACGCCGCCGTCGTCAGCAGCAGGTCCGCCACCGCGTAGCCGGTCTGCCCCCGGTCGAAGAGCAGCCGCACGTTGTCGGTGTAGTGGGAGAACGACGTGAAGCCGCCGAGCACCCCGGTGCCGAGCAGCGGGCTGATCAGCCGGGGCGCGTTGGGGAAGCCGAACTTGACGGTCGCCATGAGGATGCCCATCAGGAAGCAGCCCGTCGTGTTGATCAGCAGGATCGTCCAGGGGAAGTCCGGCGGGCGGTAGTCCGGCCACATTCGCTCGGCGCCGAAGCGCGCGCACGCGCCCGCGGCCCCGCCGACCGCGACGGCCGCCACCACCGGCAACTGGGCTCCAGGATGGTGGTCCGGATGGTCGCGGCGTCTCATGGCGATCTTCTGTGGCATTCCGTCACATTGGCAGATTTTCCGGGCCGGCTTGTCGCATATTCGCTCCGGGCAACGTGCTTTTGCTCCGAGCGGGTAATTTTTCGCGGTCGTTCCAGGGCGGGCCGCATATTCGATGTCACGATGCTGCCACGATGTTTCGACGGCCCCCGGTCTCGGTCTTCTTCTGGGGCATTCAGCTGCTCACCGGTATTCCGATCAAGGCTGGGGTTTTCTCTTGCTCATCGCAGAACCGGATTTCCTCCGGAGGATCGAGAGAAAACAGCCGCACGGCTTCCTCGTGGCAAGCCTGCGCGGTGTGGGCCAGGTCGACCTCCAGCCCTGTATCTGGACCGGCGCGTTCATCCTGGCCGGGCTGTGGGCCGCGGGCTGGCGGATCGGGCTGTTCGCGACGATCGGCACGCTCGTATCGACTGCCGCCGCCTATGTCGCGGGGGTCGACCGGTCGAGCATCGGGCTCGGCCTGCAGGGCTACTCCGGCTGTCTCACCGGGATCGCCCTGGTCTCCTTGCTGGGCGCCCACCCGTCCACCTACGTGCTCGCCGTCGTCGGCGCGATCATGTGCACCGTCCTGATGGCAACGCTCACCACCCTGTTCAAGCCGTACGGCCTGACCGCGCTCACCGCACCGTTCTGCCTGGTCTCCGGGGTCGTGGTGGTCGCCGCGCCGTCCTTCAGCCGGGTCTGGCACGGCGCCCCTCCCGCGGGGTTCAGCACCACGGGAAGCAGGGCGCTGTCCTGGCACGACCTGTGGCACGCCTTGTTCACCAACGTGGCGCAGGTTTTCCTGGTGGACAAGTGGTACGTCGGACTCATCATGCTGGCCGGCCTGGCCTGCGCCGGAGTCCGCGTGCTGCTCTGGGCGGCGGCCGGCAGCGCCGTGGGGATCTTCGCGGCCTGGGCCCTGGGCGCTCCGGCGTCGTCGATCTCCAACGGCATCTACGGCTACAACGCCGTTCTCGTCGCGATTGCCATGGGCGCCGTCCTTCTCGCCGCCACGGTGTGGAACGGCGTGTACACCCTCATCGCCGCTGCGGTCACCACGGCTGTGACAGCGGCGCTGACGGCGTTTTTCAAGACGTTCAACGGCCATACCTTCACCTGGCCGTTCATCCTTACGACCTGGGCGTTCATGGCGGCCGTTCCGCTGTTGACGCGTTTTCGGCCGAGCGACTGACCGCCCGCGAACCCGCCTTTCCCTGCTGGACTTCCCGAGGAAGGTACCGACGTGAATCTCGCCCCCCGCGAGGTAGACAAACTTCTGGTGTACGTGGTGGCCGATCTGGCGAGGAAACGCCAGAGCCGCGGTCTCAAGCTGAACTACAGCGAGTCCGTCGCGCTCATCACCGAGGCGATTCTGGAGGCCGCCAGGGACGGCAAGAGTGTGGCCGACTGCATGGAACTCGGGCGGCACGTCGTCGGAGCGGACGACGCCATGCCGGGCGTGCGCGACATGCTCGGGCTGCTCCAGGTGGAGGCGTCCTTCGTGGACGGCACCAAGCTGGTGTCCTGCCACGATCCCATCGGCGGCTGACCGCGTGTCCGAGCGCTGCCGGGTGGTCGCCGTCCGCGGCCACGAGGCCGGTTCCGGGCAGGCGCTGTCCGAGTCGGTCGGGCCCGAGGTGCCCGTCGTCAGCAGCGGTCGGGACCTGTTCCGGTGTGTCACGCGGTTGCGGGGACAGGGCGAGCAGGTGTGCGTCGTCCCCATGTCGCTGGGCCGGAACCCGGACCTCGTCGCGGACACCGCCCGTACCCTGCGGGCGCTTCCCGAGGGCGAACGGCACGGCACGGTGCTCGCCGAGCCCTTCGGCACCACGCAGCACCTGGTGTCCTGGCTGCGGGCGGCGGCGGGCCGGATTCCCGTGGACAGCGCCCTGTTGCTCACCGCGCCGTCCGGGGACCCGTTCGACGACGCCGAGTTGTACCGGGTCGGCAGCCTGGTCGGCCGGCACGGCGGCCACCCGCTGGTCGAGGTCGCGTTCATCGGCGGCGAGCCCGATCCGGCCGAGGGCGTACGCCGTTGCGCGCGGCTCGGTGCCTCCGTCGTGACGCTGCTGCCCGCCGCGTTCGTATCGCCCGAGATCCCCGGCGACGCGGAGGTGCGGGTCCACCGGCACGGTCCGCTGCTCTCGCCGGCGGCGTTGGCCCGGGTGCTCGCCGAGCGCGTCGCCGACGCCCGCCGCCGATGGACCGAGCACGGTGACGACGGCGTCGCGGCCGCGCTGGGCTACGCCGCCGACCACGGCTACGCCCACACCCACGGCCCCGGCGGACACGACCACGACCACGGGCACGACCACGACCACGGGCACGGCCATGAACACGGCCACGGTCATGAACACGGCCACAGCCACGGCCTCGGG
This sequence comes from Streptomyces sp. NH27, assembly GCF_056859195.1. NCBI lineage: Bacteria > Bacillati > Actinomycetota > Actinomycetes > Kitasatosporales > Streptomycetaceae > Streptomyces > Streptomyces sp. NH27. The sequence continues at coordinate 2,294 of NZ_JACEGK010000385.1, read as the reverse complement.
CACCCGCGGGAGCACGAGCACGAGCACGGTCACCCCCACGCGCACGCGCATCAGCACCCGCCGGCGCATCACCATCCGCCCGCCCCTGGTGCGGGCCAAGTCAACAGGAGTACGGCATGACGTTCCGTCAGAAGTACCTGTACGGCGAAGGTCCGATCGAGATCAACGCCGGCCGCCGCACGGTCAAGCTCTCTGTCAGCAACACCGGTGACCGGCCGGTCCAGGTCGGATCGCACTACCACTTCTTCGAGGCGAACTCGGCGCTCCTGTTCGACCGGCAACAGGCGCTCGGCATGCACCTCAACATCCCGGCCGGCACCGCCGTGCGCTTCGAACCCGGCGACACGAAGGAGGTCGAGCTGTGCGAGTACGCCGGCACCGGCCGGCTCGTCGGCTTCAGCGGGCTGCTCAACGGCAGCACCGCCTCGCACCCGGTCAGGGTCGAGGCGGTGCGCAAGGCGATCGAGCGCGGTTTCCAGGGTGCCCAGGAGCAGGCGGGCGCCGACTCCGGCACGGCCGGGACGAACACGAAGGCCACCAAGAAGTCCCAGCAGAAGAAGGGTTCGCACTGATGCCGATCCTGCCCCGCAAGCAGTACACCGACATGTTCGGTCCGACCGTCGGTGACCGCTTCTACCTGGCGGACACCAACCTCATCGTCGAGGTCGAGAAGGACTTCAGCGAAGGCCAGTACGGCGACGAGGTCCTCTACGGGGGTGGCAAGACCATGCGGGACGGCATGGCCTCCGACCCGCAGGCGACCTCCAACCAGGGTGCCCTGGACACCGTCATCACCAATGTCGTGGTCATCGACCCGATCGTCGGAGTCGTCAAGTGCGACATCGGCATCAAGGACGGGATGATCGCGGGCATCGGCAAGTCGGGCAACCCGCAGACGCAGAACAACGTCCACCCCGACCTGGTCATCGGGCCGGGCACCGAGGCCATCGCCGGCGAGCACCTCATCGCCACCGCGGGCGCCATCGACAGCCATGTGCACCTGGTCGCCCCGCAGCAGGCGGAACAGGCCCTCACCAACGGCATCACCACGCTGATCGGCGGTGGCACCGGCCCGTCCGACGGCACGAACGGCACCACCTGCACCCCCGGCCCGTACAACATCGCGCGGCTGCTGCAGTCGGTCGAGGGCCTGCCGGTGAACATCGGCATCATGGCCAAGGGCAACGGCAGCCTGCCGGAGGCGCTCGACGAGCAGATCGTCGCCGGCGCGTGCGTGCTGAAGGTGCACGAGGACTGGGGCGCCACCCCCGCGGTGATCGACAACGCGCTCAGCGTGGCCGACCGGTACGACGTGCAGGTGGCGATCCACACCGACAGCCTCAACGAGTCCGGCTTCTTCGAGGACACCCGCTCGGCGATCGACGGCCGCACCATCCACACCTTCCACAGCGAGGGCGCCGGCGGCGGTCACGCACCGGACATCATGCGGGTCGCGGGCGAGCCCAACATCCTGCCCTCCTCGACCAACCCGACGCTGCCGTACACCAAGAACTCCGTGGACGAACTGCTGGACATGGTGATGGTCTGCCACCACCTCAGCCGTGACATCCCCGAGGACGTCTCGTTCGCGGACAGCCGGGTGCGGGCCGAGACGATCTCCGCCGAGACCGTCCTGCAGGACCTCGGCGTGATCAGCATGTTCTCCTCCGACTCCCAGGCCATGGGCCGGGTCGGGGAGTCGGTCACCCGTGCCTTCCAGACCGCGCACCACTGCAAGGACAAGTTCGGCCCGCTCGACGGCGACTCCGAGCGCAACGACAACCAGCGGGTGCTGCGCTACCTCGCGAAGCTCACCATCAACCCGGCGATCGCCACCGGCATCTCGGACCACATCGGCTCGATCGAGAAGGGCAAGCTGGCCGACATCGTGCTCTGGCCGATCCACTCCTTCGGTGCCAAGCCGAAGATGGTGATCAAGGGCGGCATCATCTCCTGGGCCCAGATGGGCGACCCCAACGCCTCGCTGCCGACACCCCAACCGGTGATCTACCGGCCGATGTTCGGGCAGTACGGCAAGGCCCTGCAGTCCACGCACGTGACGTTCATGTCGCAGGCCGGCATCGCCGCCGGGGTCCCGGCGGAACTGGGGCTTCAGCGCAAGGTGCTGCCGGTCGGGCGTACCCGCACCATCGGCAAGCACAACATGGTGCGCAACAGCGAGCTGCCGGAGATCAAGATCGACCCCGAGACCTTCAAGGTCACCCTCAACGGCAAGGTCGCGACCATCGATCCGGCCGCCGAACTGCCCCTCAACCACCTGTTCTTCCTGGTCT
>NZ_JACEGK010000384.1:0-7666 GCF_056859195.1 Streptomyces sp. NH27 | reverse complement strand
TGTGCGGCGCGAACGCCCACCACAGCGTCCAGCGCGCCGCGTGGCTGCTCGGCCTGCCGCAACCGATCGTGCTGGACACCCCCGCCGGGGTCCTCGACCCGGCCGCCGTGGACACCGCACTCGACCAACTGCCCGGCCGCCCGCTGGTGGTGGCCACCGCGGGCACCACCGACAGCGGCGCGATCGACCCGCTGCCCGCCATCGCGCACGCCACCGGGCAGCACGGCGCCGAACTGCACGTCGACGCCGCCTACGGCGGGCCACTGCTGTTCAGCAGCCGCGAGGCCGCCAAACTCGACGGCCTGCAGTCCGCGGTGTCGGTCACCCTCGACCTGCACAAGCTCGGCTGGCAGCCGGTCGCCGCCGGCCTGCTCGCCGTGCCCGACGGCACCGCGCTGCGCCCGCTGACCCATCAGGCCGACTACCTCAACGCCGTCGACGACACCGAAGCCGGCCTGCCCGACCTGCTCGGCCGCTCGCTGCGCACCAGCCGCCGCCCCGACGTCCTCAAGATCGCCGTCACCCTGCGCGCGCTGGGCCGCGAGGGCATCGCCGCGCTGGTGGACGCCGTCTGCGATCTCGCGGCCGACCTCGCCGACCGGATCGAGCGGCACCCCGCGCTCACCTTGCACGCACCGCCCGCGATCAGCACCGTCCTGTTCCGCCCGACCGCCGCCGGCGACGAGGAGACCGCCGAACTGCGCCGGCGCCTGATGTACGAGGGCCGCGCCGTCCTCGGCCGGGCCCGCGCGGACGGCCGGCTGTGGCTCAAGGCCACCCTGCTCAACCCGCATCTGCGCTCCGACGACCTCGACACGCTGCTGAAGCTCACCACGGAAGGCACCACGGCACGATGAACCCCACTCCGGCCGGTACCGACGGCGCCCCCGACCCAGCCGCGCCCGCGGACGAACCGTTCGACCTGCTGGGCATCGGCATCGGCCCGTTCAACCTCTCGCTGGCCGCGCTCGCCGACGGCGTCCCCGGCCTGACCGCAGCCTTCTACGACCAGCGCCCCGACTTCCGCTGGCACCCCGGACTGCTCATCGACGGCGCCACCTTGCAGGTGCCCTTCCTCGCCGACCTGGTCACCCTCGCCGACCCGGCCAACCGCTGGACCTTCCTGAACTGGCTGAAGAGCCGCGAGCGGCTCTTCCCGTTCTACTTCGCCGAGCGCTTCCATGTGCACCGCGCCGAATACGACGCCTACTGCCGCTGGGTCGCGGAGTCGCTGCCCACCACCCACTTCGGCCAGCAGGTCGACAGCGTGCGGTGGAACCCGGCCCGCGCCCTGTTCGAGGTGGACCACACCCACGTCGACGCGCACGGCGAGGCCGAGGCGCTGGCCCGCACCTACGCCCGCCACCTGGTGCTCGGCATCGGCACGCAGCCGCACGTCCCCGAGCCGCTGCGGCCACTGGCGGACTCGCCCACGATGCCGGTCGTGCACTCCTCGCGCTATCTGGAGGAACGGGCCCGGCTGCTGGCCGCCGACCACATCACGGTGGTCGGCTCCGGCCAGTCCGGTGCCGAGGTCTTCCTCGACCTGCTGCGCAACCGCCCGGCCGGCCGGGAGCGGATCACCTGGCTGGCCCGTACCCCGGCGTTCGCGCCCATGGAGTACAGCAAGCTCGGCCTGGAGCACTTCACCCCCGACTACACCCGCTACTTCCACGGCCTGGCCGAGCCGGTCCGCGACCGGCTGGTGCCGCAGCAGTGGCAGTTGCACAAGGGCATCGACACCGACACGATCACCGCGATCCACGACGAGCTGTACCGCCGCACCATGGACGGCGGCTGGCCCGACGCGGTGCTCACCCCCGGCGTCACCATCCGCACCGCCGGCCGGCTCGGCACCCAGAGCATCGAACTGCACCTGGAACACGCCGACCAGGGCACCCGCACCCGGCTGATCACCAGCGCCGTGGTGCTGGCCACCGGCTTCGAGGAGCGCCCGCTCGACCGCCTGCTCGACCCGCTCGCGCCGTACCTGGAGCGGGACGAGGCGGGGCGGCCGAGGATCGACACCCGGTACCGGATGCGGCTGGACCGGTCGGTGTCCGGCCGCGTCTACGTGCAGAACGCCGAGCGCCACTCGCACGGCGTGGGCGCCCCCGACCTGGGCCTGGCGGCCTGGCGTTCCGCGGTGGTGCTCAACGACCTGACGGCGCTGCTGACCGGCGAGGAGCACTACCCCCTGCCGGCCAGGACCGCCTTCACCACCTTCGGACTCGACGGCGCCGCCGCGAGCGACGTGCCTACCCGAACAGCGGCACTCCGCCGCGGGTGAGCCGCCACTGGTCGGCGCCGAAGGTCGACGGGTCGATCGTGCCGCGCGCCTGCACCCACGCGATGATCGTGTTGCGGATCTCGTCGGAGTTGGACCACACCGACTGCGCGGTCGCCACGTGCGGGTAGTTGCTGCCGCCGCTGGAGCGGTAGTTGTTCACCGCGAGCACGAACTGCGCGGCCGGGTCGATCCCCGCGCCGTCGTGGATGAGGTTCCCGATCCGCGAGCCGGCCGGCTGCGCGATGTCGATGTCGTACGACACGCCGCTGAGCACGTCGTAGCTGAAGTCGGGGGTGTCGTTCGCGTTGGTGATCTTCGTGACGTCGACCGGGGCGTCCGCGGCGGTCTGCACGAAGTACTCCGCGGACCACTCCAGGTAGTCCTTGACCTGGGCGCCGGTGAGGATCTTCGCGTCCAGGGTGTTCTCGTAGACGTACAGGCCCGCCACGTCGCGCAGCGAGACCTGCCCGGCGGGGATGGACGCGGTGCGGGAGAACGGCGACGCCTGGGAGAGCACCGGCAGGTCGGCGTACTGGGTGCCGGCCAGCGCGGCGGTGACGGTGTCGGCCTGCACCTTGTTGATGAAGTCGATGATCGGGGTGTCCTTGTAGGTGGACTCCGCCGCGGACATCGCCTCCGTGCAGGTGCCGACGACCTGGTTGACGTAGTCCACGACCTTCTGGTGCTCGTCGCGCACCAGCTTGGCGACGACCGGGTCCTCCTCGACGGTGTTGGCGTTGCGCACCCCCGCGCTGACCGAGGTGACCTTCCAGCGGCCGTGCTCCAGTTCCAGGTCGATGTCGAAGACGCTCAGCCGCATGCCCCACATCAGCGGCTCGGACAGCACCACGGTCCTGCCGGTCTGCTCGTTGACCACCAGCGTCTGCGGGCGCTCCACGTGGGTGTGGCCGACCAGGATCGCGTCGATGCCGGGCACCTGCGCGGCGACCAGCGAGGACGCGTTCTCCGGGTAGGGCACCGCGTCGCCGTAGGTGGTGCCGCCGTCCAGGCCGGAGTGGTCGGTGCAGAACACCACGTCGCAGCCGAGCGCGCGCAGCTTCGGGACGTACACCTTCGCCTGCTCGACCAGGCCGGGGAAGGCGAGTTGCCCCTGCACGTTGGCCTTGTCCCACACCGCGATGCCGGGGTTGGTCAGGCCCAGGATACCGACCTTGATGTCGGGGCCGCCCTTCACCCGCAACTCCTTGACCAGGTAGGGCGGGAACGCCGGCTTCAGCGTCTTGGCGTCGACCGCGTTGGCGGCCAGCAGCGGGAAGTCGCACTGGTCCTGGAAGGCGCGCAGCAGCGGGATGCCGTAGTTGAACTCGTGGTTGCCGAGCGCGGCGGCGTCGTACTTCATCTGGTTCATCGCCAGCGCCATCGGGTGCTTGGGGCCCTTGCGGGCGCCGGTGATCGGCTCGACGCGGGCGAAGTAGTACGACAGTTGGGTGCCCTGGATGATGTCGCCGGCGTCGACCAGCAGGGTGCGGTCGTGGCCCTTCTCGGCGCGGGCGGCCTCGATCAGGGTGGCGAGCTTGGCCATGCCGACGTCGTTGTGGTCGGCGTCGTCGTACTCGGCGTCGGTGAAGTAGTCCCAGTTCAGGGCGTGGCCGTGCACGTCGGTGGTGCCCAGCACGCGCAGGCTGTAGGTGGTGGGCCGGTGGTCGTGGCCGTGGCCGGGGCGCCGGTCGGACGCCTGCGCGGGGGTCGCCGCCACCGCGCCGGCCGCCCCGGTGAGCGCGACACCCGCACCTGTCGCGGCGGATCGGTTGATGAAGTCCCTGCGGTTGAGCGGCATCTGGGTTCTCCCTGATGGATGAACGGCACGTGGGGCCTGTGGGTGGTAACTGCAACGCGCGTAGATTCTGGACCACGTGGGGCGGTTTGCAACACCCCCGGCGGGTGAACGGGCTCCCACTCGTACCCGATTCGCACATGATCGGGCGGCGACGAGCGCTCCCCAGGTCGTAAGGCGCGCAGGCGGCCACCGAGGGTGACAACCGTGCTCATCGGAGCGGACCCCTGCACACTTCGATACTTGTCAACAACCGTTAATCCGACCGTCGTTGGGCTGTTGGCGTCACCGCGCTCCCTACCAACGAGTAAGTCATACGCTCGACACATGCGCCGAGCCAAAATTGTCTGCACCCTGGGCCCCGCCACCGAGTCCTACGACCAGATCAAAGCACTGGTCGAGGCAGGAATGGACGTTGCCCGCCTGAACCTGAGTCATGGCGGATACGCCGAGCACGAGGACCGCTACCGACGTGTCCGCAAGGCCGCCGACGAGACCGGGCGCAGCGTCGGTATCCTCGCCGACCTTCAGGGTCCGAAGATCAGGCTGGGACGTTTCGCCGAAGGCCCGGTACTGCTTGAACGCGGCGACGAGTTCACCATCACCGTCGATGACATCGAGGGTGACCAGCTCATCTGCGGCACCACCTACAAGGGACTGCCGGCCGACGTGGCCCGCGGCGAGCGCATCCTCGTGGACGACGGCCGGGTCACCTTGGAGGTGACCGACGTCGAGGGCCCCCGCGTGCACACCATGGTGATCGAGGGCGGCATGATCTCCGACCACAAGGGCCTCAACCTGCCAGGTGTCGCGGTCTCCGTCCCGGCCCTGTCCGACAAGGACATCCGCGACCTGCGCTGGGCGCTGCGCATCGGCGCCGACATCATCGCGCTGTCCTTCGTGCGCAGCGGCCGCGACATGGACGACGTGCTGCGGATCATGGCGGAGGAGGGCCGCCGGGTCCCGGTGATCGCCAAGATCGAGAAGCCGCAGGCGGTCGAGAACCTCGAGGACATCGTCGACGCCTTCGACGGGATCATGGTCGCCCGCGGCGACCTGGGCGTCGAGATGCCGCTGGAGGTCGTGCCGATCGTCCAGAAGCGCGCGGTCAAGCTCGCCCGGCGCAACGCGAAACCGGTCATCGTCGCCACCCAGATGCTCGACTCGATGATCGACAACTCCCGCCCCACCCGCGCCGAGGCCAGCGACGTCGCCAACGCGGTGATCGACGGCACCGACGCGGTGATGCTCTCCGGCGAGACCAGCGTCGGCAAGTACCCGATCGAGACGGTCAAGGTGATGTCCCGGATCGTGGCCGCCGCCGAGGAGGACATCCTCGGCACCGGCCTGCCGCCGCTCACCGACAGCAACAAGCCGCGCACCCAGGGCGGCGCGGTGGCCCGCGCCGCGGCCGAGATGGGCGACTTCCTCGGCGCCGCATACCTGGTGGCCTTCACCCAGTCCGGCGACACCGTGCGCCGGCTGTCCCGCTACCGCTCGCCGATCCCGGTGCTCGCCTTCACCCCCGAGCAGGCCACCCGCTCCCAACTCAACCTGACCTGGGGCGTGGAGACGTTCCTCGGCCCGATGGTGCAGACCACCGACGAGATGGTGCAGCAGGTGGACGAGCAGTTGCTGCGGATCGGGCGCTGCAAGAAGGGCGACGTCGTGGTGATCACGGCCGGCTCGCCGCCCGGAATGCCCGGCAGCACCAACATGGTCCGGGTACATCACATCGGTGAGGATGACTCCCCGAAGAGGTAATGCGTTATTCCGGATGTTGGTGCTGACTTCGCAGCGCAGAGCGGTCGATATCCCCCTTCTCCGACTTCTCCAACACCGGGCCCCGCCGGACGACCAGTCCGCGGGGCCCGTCGCTTTTCGGTCAGTGGCGGAAACGTCGAACCATCGCTATTAACGCTGTGTCACCTGCCTGCAATATCCAAAATCGGTGCCCACATCGGGCGGGCGGCCGGCTTCCACGGGCGCGCCCGTAATCCCATTATGGAGAACTTGTCCGAAATGACGGCGTACGGCCGTCGCGGCCCGGTCGCGCCCACTGGAAGTGCGGGTTCTCACCATGCGGACCCTGCTCAAAGCACCCGACCAGCATGGCAAACCTCAACGGAAGCTCAAGTAAGGGCGTTTGGCATAACAAGACAGTCACACTCTTCGCCGTACCGCTCCCCGATGTCGCGTGACGCGCCTAGAGTCACGGCCAGTCACCGCGCTTCCGAATTAGCGAGTTCGGACTCCCGCGCGCGACTTCGGCCATCCATGAGGACTGGCCGGGCCCGGGGAAAGGACCGCTTGTGCGACACCGCTCTTTGCTGCTGCTCACCTCCGTATTGACCACAGGAGCTCTCACACTGACCGCTTGCGGCTCGCGCAGCGACGACGGCAAGAAGAGCAGTGGCGGCGGTGGTGACGGCATCACCCTCACCATCGGCGTCGACGCGCCGCTCACCGGCCAGAACTCCGCCACCGGCCTCGGCCTGCAGTACGGCACGCAGATCGCGGTGAACGACGCCAACGCCAACAAGCTCGTGCCCGGCGTGACCTTCAAGGTCAAGGCGCTCGACGACAAGGCACTGCCGGCCACCGGCCAGCAGAACGCCACCGCCCTGGTGCAGGACAACAACGTCATCGGCACGGTCGGCCCGCTCAACTCCGGTGTCGCGCAGTCGATGCAGCAGGTCTTCGCCACCGCCAACATGGTGGAGATCTCGCCGGCCAACACCGACCCCGCGCTCACCCAGGGCAAGAACTGGGCCAGCGGCAAGAAGGTCCGCCCCTTCAAGACCTACTTCCGCACCGCCACCACCGACGCCAACCAGGGCGGCTTCGCGGCGGACTACGCCTACAACACCCTGAAGAAGAAGAGCGTCTTCGTCGTCGACGACAAGCAGGCGTACGGCGCCGGCCTGGCCGCGATCTTCAAGGGCAAGTTCGCCTCGCTGGGCGGCAAGATCGCCGGCACCGACCACGTCAACACCGGTGACACCGACTACTCGGCCCTCGTCACCAAGATCAAGCAGTCGCACGCCGACATGCTCTACTACGGCGGCCAGTACGACGAGGCGGAGCTGATCACCAAGCAGCTCAAGGCCGACGGCGACAACATCCCGCTCATGGGCGGCGACGGCATGTACTCCGACACGTACATCAAGACCGCGGGCGCGGCCGCCAACGGCGACCTCGCCACCTCCGTCGGTGTCCCCGTCGACACCATCGCCGCCGCCAAGACCTTCATCAAGACCTACAAGGCCAAGGGCTACCCGGGCGACTACGGCACCTACGGCGGCTACTCCTACGACGCCGCCACCGCCATCATCCGCGGCGTCAAGGCCGTCATGGACGCCAACGGCGGCAAGCTGCCGGCCATGAACGACGCCCGCGCCAAGGTCGTCGACGCCGTCCAGAAGACGGACTTCGAGGGCATCGCCGGCCACGTCGCCTTCGACCAGTACGGCGACACCACCAACAAGCAGCTGACCGTCTACCAGGTCAAGAACGGCAAGTGGACCGCCGTGAAGAGCGGCGTCTACACGGGCTGACCGCACCCCGCACCACCCGAGGGC
>NZ_JACEGK010000383.1:0-7700 GCF_056859195.1 Streptomyces sp. NH27 | reverse complement strand
GTCCGGGCGGGTGCCCAAGGGCGACGACCCGGTCGCGGTGCTCGAAGGCGGCCAGGAGGTCTGCGACCGGCTGACCCGCACCTCCGCGATCGACCCGGCCGCGTCCGCCAGCGCCATCGTCACCGGCGACATCAGCATGTCCGGTGCCGGCGCGGCCGTGCGCACCCTGTGCCCCGACCAGAGCTACGTCATCGACGCGGCCGCGCGCGGCTTCGCCGACGGCAGCTTCACCGTCGCCGCCGAACCGGTCGCCGGCAAGTCCGTGGCCCCCGGCCGCTACCGGGCGCCGGCCGTCTCCCCCACCTGCACCTGGCGGGTGGCCGGCGCGAACGGCGCGACCCTCGCGTCCGGTACGGCCCGCACCGCGGCGAAGGCCGTGCTGACGGTGCCGGCCGGCGCGCGGACGGTCACCTCCAGCGGCTGCTACGCCTGGCTGCCACCGCTCGCCAAACCGACCGGGTCCGCGAAACCGACCGACCCCGCCAAGTCCGCGAGCCCCGCGAAGTCCGCGAAGTCCGCCGCCGAATCCCCCGCTCCTTCCGGAGGGACCTCGTGAACAAGCTCCCGCTGGTCGTGGTCATCCCGACGAAGAACGAGGCGGAGAACATCGCCCGTACGGTCTCCTCCGTCATCGACCACGTCGAGGCGGTGGTCGTGGTGGACTCGCACAGCACCGACGACACCTGCAAGATCGCGGCGCGGCTGGGCGCGGAGGTGGTCGACTACACCTGGGACGGCAAGTACCCCAAGAAGAAGCAGTGGTGTCTGGACCGGGTCCGCACCCAGACACCATGGCTGCTCTTCCTCGACGGCGACGAGACGCCCAGCCCGGAGTTGCTGGCCGAGTTGCGTACCGTCTTCGCGGCCGGATCGCCGTCGGTCGCCGCGTTCGACATCCCGCTCGGCTACTGGTTCGCCGGGCGGCGGCTGCGGCACGGCTACACCATCGTCAAGCGGGTCCTGCTCGACCGCACCCGTTGCCACTTCCCCGAACTCGGCGATCTGGACGCCCCCGGGATGGGCGAGCAGGAGGGCCACTACCAGCCGGTCGCGCCGTCGGCGGCCCGGCTGCGCTCCCCGATCGAGCACGAGGACCTCGACCCGGTGCGCACCTGGTTCGACCGGCACAACCGCTACTCCGACTGGGAGGCGTGGCTCGAACTCAACCCGTCGGTGAAGGAGGACATCCGCAAGGTCAAGTCCCGCCAGGGCCGGCTCTTCCACAAGGCCCCGTTCAAGCCCCTGGTCTCCTTCGCCTACGCGTACGTCTACCGGCGCGGCTTCCTCGACGGCCGCGCCGGCCTGGACTACGCGCTCGCGATGAGCTTCTACCGCTGGCAGATCGGCCTCAAGACGCGGGAGAACCAACGGAGTTGAGTGGGACTTTCGGCCTTGCCGGGAGGGGCACTAGATCCGCGAGTTGCGCAGCGACTGCCACACGGCGCCGGTCAGCGCCCGCGTCGCCCGCGGGACCGACAGTCCTTCGTGCTCGCGGTACAGCTCCCAGTTGTACGGGACGAGCGACAGCTTGTTGGAGGACAGCGATCCCGCCTGGTGGGCCCGGTACACGGCAAGCGGCTCGGGAAGGCCCCGGGCGTCGGCGCCGTCGCGCATGATCGACAGCCACAGGGCGTAGTCCTGCCGCTTGCGCATCTCCGGCATCAGCCTCGTGCCCAGGACGTTGCGGTCGTACATGGCGGTGAGAGCACCGATGTGGTCCTGGACCAGCATCGCGCGGTAGTCCACGTGTTCCCGCGCACGGACGACACGTCCGTTCGGGATGAAGTCGGTGCTCTCGCCGTCGTGGTCGGCGTCCATCTTGAAGTACGAGGTGAACGTCAGGGGCGCGCTACCGGCCGCCGCGAAGGCGATCTGCCGCTCCGTCTTCTCCGGCAGCCACATGTCGTCGCTGTCGAGGAAGGCGACGTAGTCCCCCCGGGCCCGCTCCATGGCGAGGTTGCGAGCCCGACCGGCACCACCCCGCTCGGGTGCCGATTGCGGCAGCACGCGCTTGTCCTGCCGGGCGAACTCCAAGAGCAGGTCCATGGAGTTATCGGACGACTGGTCGTCGGTGACCAGCAACTCCAGGTCGCTGTGGGTCTGTGTGAGTACCGACCGGACAGCCGCGCCGAGCGTGGCTGCCGAGTTGTACACGGGCATCACGACAGACACCAGAGGCACAGCGCTTCTCCTTGCTCGGCCAGAACAACGGTCTATTCAAGCACTTTCGATCGGCTCCGCGGCCTACTCCGTGACCGCCGATCCCGCTGCGGGACGGAAGTACCCGACCTGACCTACGGCGTTCGACACCCGCCGCAACGGCAAGCCTCGGCGTCCGCACCGGCGGCGGCGGCCGGGTTTGTACGCGCCGCCGCCGGAGTGACCTTGCAGGCGTCGAGACTCAGGCGTTCATGGAGTCGAGGCTCAGGCGTTCATGAACCCGCTCGGCGAAAGGGCGCGGTTCACGATACGCACATCGCCGATCGAGCCGTGGAAGACCTGGTCGATCGCGCCGTCCCACTCGTAACCGCCCAGCAGGAAGGGCAGGTTGAGGGAGGTGAGACCGATGGCCGGGGTACTGGGGTTACGGCCTTCCTCGCAGCCGTTGACGTAGAGCTTGGTGATGCGGCCGTCGTTGACGATCCCGACGTGCCACCACTCCTCCTGCTGGAGCAGGTGGCTCCAGTTGGTGGCCGCGCCGGTCTGGTTGAGCGGGTAGGCGTTCCACTGGAGTTCGATCCCGCTGGAGAGGCTGAGCGCCAGCACCGGCTCCTCGGCGGTCGCCGCGGGGCCGTTCTTGCCCGCCTTGGCGGCGCTGCCGCTGCGGCTGAGCATCGCCGACCAGGCGCTGCGGTCCGGGTTCCAGTCGGCGGGCACCTTGAAGAACACCTCGAAGGTGTAACCGTGGGCGAAGGTCTCGGCGTTGATCGGCGCGCGGTCGACGGTCTGGAAGTACGCCCCGGTGACCGGGTTGCCCTGCCCGGCGAAGACGAGGCTGCCGTGGCCGGGCTGGTCCGGGTGGTGGTCCGCGGTCCAGGTGAGCGCGTGTGCGGCGGTGCCGGAAACGCTGTGCAGGGCAAGGTCGTTGCCGTGGCCGGCCTGGTCCTTGATCACGGTCCCCGCGGCCACGTCGCGGCCGTCCTTGCCGCCCTCGTCGAAGCGCCAGTACGCCAGCGTGCCGGGCACCAGCATCCGCCGCGCCGGGCGGGCGGCGCGCGACGGCACCGGCGCGAAGCCCGCGAACCGCTTCTCGAAGTCGATCGCGACGGAGAAGTAGTCGACCGGCGAGGTCAGTTCGATCTCCTTCGCGGCCAGTTCGTTCAACTCGCCCTTGGCCGCGAGCTCGCGTATCCACGGCGAGAAGGTCGCGACGTCGATCACCCCGCGGTTCAGGTCGAAGCGGTAGGAGCGGATCATGCCGGCGCCGCCGTAGTACCGGTCCTGGTAGTTGGTGATGTGCAGGTGCACGTCGTTGCCGGCGCTGTTCTTCAGCACGGTGCTGCCGGGCGGCCAGTAGTGGCCGTTGAGGGTCAGGAAGATCTGGTCGTTGTCCTTGATCAGGCCGTCCCACAGCTGGTGCCCGTACTCGGACAGCGACGCCTCGGCGCCGTCGTCGGCGTTGACGATCTCGTGGGTGGTCACGATCACCGGGAGCTTCGGGTTCGCCTTGATGACCGCGTTGGCCCAGGCGAAGCCCTTCTCCGACAGCCGCCAATCGAGCGAGAGCAGCATCCAGGACCGGCCGCCGGCCTTGAAGATGTGGCAGGTGTTGTAGCCGTCGGGGCTGCAGGAGTGGTAGCTGGGCGTCCGCTTGGCCCGCGCCGGGCTGAAGGTCTTCAGGTACGGGGTGGCGCCGCGTTGGTCGGTGCCGGAGACGTCGTGGTTGCCGGCGACCACGCCGTACGACGCCCCGGCCCGGTCCAGCATGTCGAAGACCTTGGTGGCCGCGGCGTACTCCTCGGTCAGGCCGCTTTGGGTGACGTCGCCGAGGTGCGCCAGGAAGACGATGTTCTCGTCGTTGCCGCCCGCGCGGCCGGCCGGGTCCAGCACGTAGCGGAACGACGCCTCGACCGGCACCGGGTGGATGCGGTCCTGGTCGAACATGTACTGGGTGTCGGGCATCACCACGACGGTGAACCGCGGGTCGTCCGGGTCGGGCTTCCACTTGCCACGCGGCGCGGGCGTCATCGACGTCCGGCCGTACGGGTCGTCGTCCTTGCCGCCGCCGTTACCGCCCCCCTTGCCGGAGCCCTGAGCCTCGCCGGCGGCGTACGCGGGCGCCGCGCCGAGCAGGCCCGCCGCGGCCGCACCCGCGCTGATCACGCCGGCGCCGCGCAGGAACGTACGGCGGCTCGACGCGGCGAGACCCTCTCCGTCCAGGTCCGCGGTGCGCGGGCAGGAACACTCCGCGCCGTGGCCGTCCTGGCCGTCCTGGCCGCCGTTGGTCTCGTACGCCCCGGGCGCATTGTCGGGTGAGCCGTGCATCTCTACTCCAAAGGTGAGGATTCGAACGGCGCCACGCTAGAGATCGTTCCCGCACCGCAGGACGGCGTTCCGGAGACCACCGGCCGAACACTCCCCCAACACCAGGCCGCCGGGGACGGCCTGGTCACGCGGCGGCACGGCTCAGCCGCGGGCCCGGAAGGTGTAGTGCCCTCCTGCCACCGTGTAAGCGGCGTAGCCGTCGGCCCACTTGGTGAAGCGGGCCCCTGCCGCGGCCGTGATCCGGTGCGGCGAGGTCGCGGGGACGTAGATCGTCGCGGTCGTGCCGCGGGGCACTACGACATCCATGACGAGGTCCTTCCCGGCGTCGTGCCAGCTGCTGCTGATCGTGCCGTGTGGCGAGCGCAGGGTCGCGTCGGCGTGGGTGAGTCCGCCGCCGGGCTGCGGCCGGATGGAGAAGTGCGCGTAGCCGGGATGTGCCGGGTCGGGGACGATCCCCGCGATGGTGCTGTACATCCAGGTGCCGACCGCGCCGTCCACCGCGTGGTTGAAGGAGTTGCCGTTCACGTTCGGGTTGAACGTGCCGTCGGTGAGTATCCCGTCCCAGCGCTCCCAGACCGTGGTCGCCCCGTGCGCGATCTCGTAGCCCCAGGACGGGTAGCTGGTCTGCTCCAGGAGCCGGTAGGCGACGTCGGTGTGCCCCGAGGCGGACAGCACGGGCAGCAGCCACTGGGTGCCGACGAAGCCGGTGGCGAGGTGGTCGCCGCCCGCCTGGATGAGCCCCACCAGCCGGTCCGCCGCCGGGGTGCGCAGGCCCGCGGGCAGCAGGCCCAGATGGAGGGCGAGCACGTAGTCGGTCTCGCTGTTCCCGGCGATGCTGCCGTCGGCCGCGACGTACTTCGCGTCCCACGCGGCCACGATCCGTGTGAACAGGGCGCGGTAGCCGGCCGCGTCGTCCCCGCGGCCGATGGCCGCGGACATCTGCGCCATCAGCGAGGTGTCGTAGGCGAAGTACGCGGTCGCGATCAGGTCGGCGGGGGTGGACTGGTTCACGTTCATCCAGTCGCCGGCGGGGGCGAACGACGCCGGCAGGATCAGATCCGTGCTCATCGACTCCATCGCGGCGACGTACTTCCGCATGGCGGCGTAGCTGCTCCTGACGATGGCGGTGTCGCCGTAGCTCTGCCAGGTGGTGTACGGGATGACCACGCCCGCGTCGCCCCAACCCCCGCCGTAGCCGGAGTCCCCCACCGACCACGTCGGCGCGACGTTGTCGAAGACGCCCTGGGGCGACTGGCTGTCGATCAGGTCGCGCTCCCACTTGGTGTAGAAGCCGTCGAGATCGCGGTTGAACGTCGCGGTCGGCGCGAAGAAGTCGGCGTCGCCCGCCCAACCGAGGCGCTCGGTACGGGCGTTGGTGTCGGTCGGGACGGAGAACAGGTTGTCCCGCTCGCTCCAGGTGATGTTCGACTGCAACTGGTTGACCATGGCGTTGGAGGTCGAGAAGTCGCCGATGACGGGCGCGTCGGTGCCTTCCACCACTCCGGTCAGGTCCGCGAGCGTGGGCTTTCCGGGGTAGCCGGTCACCGACACGTACCGGAACCCGTGGTAGGTGAAGTCCGGTTGGAAGGTCTCCGGGCCGCCGCCGCGCAGCGTGAAGGTGTCCGTCTGGGCGGCGGTCAGATACGGGGCCGGGCCGGCGGCGAGGTTGGCGGTGTACAGGGTGCCGTCGGGATTTACCACCTGCGCGTGCCGAAGGGTGACCGTGCTCCCGGCGGGGCCGCGCACCCTCAGCCGCACCACCCCGGAGATGTCCTGGCCGAGGTCGTAGACGTACGTCCCGGGCTGCACTTCGGTGACGCTCACCGGCTTGACGGTGCCGGTCACCCGCACCGGCGGGCCGATCTGCGGCACGACCTTCGACGACTGGTCGGGCTGGACGTCGACCGGCGCCCAACCCGCGCCGGTGAAGCCGGGTTCGGCCCAACCGGGCTGCTCCGCGCGGGCGTCGTAGGACTCTCCCACGTAGTTGTCGGCGAACGTCACCGGCCCGTCGGTGCTCCCCTGCCAGGACGGGTCCGTGTCGACGAACTGCACGGTGCCGTCGGTGTAGGTGACCTGCAACTGTGCCCACAGCGCGGGGGTCGTGCCGTACTGCCCGGCGCCGAACCAGCCGACGTCGCCGGCGTACCAGCCGGGCGCGAGCTGGGCGGCGATCGCGTTCGCGCCGCGGGTGAGCAGCCCGGTCACGTCGTAGCTCTGATACTGGATCTGGTCACGGTAGTTGGTCCAGCCGGGGGCGAACAGGTCGTCGCCGACCCGCTTTCCGTCGATGCTCATCTCGTAGATGCCCAGCGCCGAGGAGTACAGCCGCGCACTCCTGACCTTCTTCCGCAACGTGAACTCGTCGCGCAGCCGCGGGTTTTGGCTGTCGGGTTGCAGCATGGCGCTGGAGTTGACGACGTCCAGGCCGTCGGCGCCGATCGTTCCGGCGCTGAACGCGTTGCGCTCGCCCGCGCTGAACGGGTCGTCCAGCAGCTTCTTCCCGGCCGTGGAGGTGACGGTGAGATCCCGGTAGGTCGCCTCCTCGGTGGGCGACTCCCGGAACCCGATGGTGCCCTGCGCGTACGCGGACTCCCGCGTCGTATCGACCGCGACGCCGTCGACGGAGGTGGTGATCGTGTCGCCGTCGGCCGTGATGCGCAGGTGGTGCGGGGTGTGAAGCGCGTCCGGCCCGATCACGTCGCCGATGGGCGTCTCGGTCACCTCGGCCACGCCTCCGCCGGCCCACACGTGCTTCTTCAACACGGGTACGGAGCCGGTCACGTTGACCTGCCACATGTACGAGTCGGCCGGGCCGGACTGCGCGCGGAAGTAGACGCTCGCGGCCTCCTTCACCACGGTGAAGTCGACGTCGACGGTGTAGTCCGACCAACTCGTGTCGGCCGCGTTCACACCGATCCAGTCACCCCGGCCGAGGTCGGGGCCGCCCTGCCCCGGCGCGGCGCTCGCCCCCGCCGGCAGCGCCGGCTGAAGCGACACGACCAGCAGGAAGAAGAGCAGCACCGCGAACGCCCGGCGTCCCTTGCGTGGTCCCATGTGCGGAGGGCCTTCCTCTCGATCCGGAACGCGGCCGGCACCCGGCACTTCTCGCCGCCCACCCGCCCGATGTAACGTTTCAACCAAGCCGCGCAGAACCTACGGCCGTACGCCCAGCACGTCAAGGGAACGGGACGGGAAGCCGAGCAATCGGGAAG
>NZ_JACEGK010000382.1:0-7732 GCF_056859195.1 Streptomyces sp. NH27 | reverse complement strand
GTGGTGTCGTGCAGGGCGTCCACCGCGAGGGTGCGCAGGTCCATCGGCGCGAGCTGGACCGGCCGTTGCTCGTCCATCCGCACCAGGGTGAGCAGGTCCTCCACCAGGCCGCCGAGGCGTACGGCCTCGCTCTCGATCCGGGCCATCGTCCGCTTCACGTCGGCCTCGTCGGCGAGCGCGCCCATCCGGTACAGCTCGGCGAAGCCGCGGATGCCGGCCAGCGGGGTGCGCAGTTCGTGGCTGGCGTCGGCGACGAACCGCCGCATCTGCTGCTCGGACTCGGCGCGGACGGCGAACGCGGACTCTATCTGCGCGAGCATGCCGTTGAGCGCGGACGACAGCCGCCCGACCTCGGTGCCCGGTGACGCCTCCGGCATGCGGTGCGACAGCGGGCGGCCCGCGGCGATCTCCGCCGCGGTCGCCTCGATCCGCCGCAGCGGCCGCAGTCCCGCGCGTACGGCGAACCAGCCCGCGATGCCGAGCAGCGCCACCACGACCCCGCCGATCAGCAGGAACGAGGTGCTGAGCCGGCTGGTGGTGGAGGAGACGTCGTCCAGGGAGGAGGCCACCACGACCCCGGCGGGCAGTTGGGCGGCGGATGAGCCGGCGCGGTCGAGGTCCGGGTCGGTGCCGACCGGCACGATCAGCACCCGCCAGCTCCCGCCGCCGTGGTCGCTGCGGACGTCGAAGGGGTGGTCGAAGCGGGAGCGGAGCCGGCTCGCGTCCATCGTTGGCCACAGCGGCTGCGGGTCGTTCGCGGCGACCGGCAGCCGGAACTGCTCGGCCACGTGGCCGTCGGCGGCGGCGAAGGCGACGACGAACTGGCTGGGCAGCCAGGGGCGGGCGCCGCCGGGGCCGTTCGTGGTGTTCACGGCGGCCGAGCCCGAACCGTTGCGGCCGCTGCCGCTGCCGCTGTTCGTGCCCATCGAGCCGCCGTGGCCGGTCCCGGGGGCCAGGTAGCGCGGCGGCGGAACGCCGTCCGTGCCGAGCCGTCGCGCGAGCGGCCGGCCGTACCGCTGGAGTTGCTGGTCCACCCGCTGCACCAACTGCCCGCGTACCGAGCCGAGTACCACGGTGTCGCTGACCGCCAGGCCCAGCAGCACCAGCACCAGTGCGAGCAGCACCAGCCGGGAGCGCAGCGACACTGCCGACCACTGGAAGCCGGTCGGCCACCGCCGAAGCCGCCGCAGCACCGCGCCGTGTCCCGGGCGCTCGGGGTGTCCCGGGCGTCCCGGGCGTTCAGGGCGCGGGGGGCGTATGCCGGGCGGGCCCTGCGGTCGTGGCGGCGGGAACCCCATGGCCGCGCCGCCGTTCAGCCCTGGCCCGGCGCGGGGCGGCGCAGCACGTAGCCGACCCCCCGCACCGTGTGGATCAGCTTCGGGCCGCCGCCCGCCACCGCGTCCACCTTGCGCCGCACATACGAGATGTACGACTCGACGATGCTCAGGTCACCGCCGAAGTCGTACGCCCACACGTGGTCGAGGATCTGCAGCTTGGACACCACCCGGTCGGCGTTGGCCATCAGGTAGGCGAGCAGCTTGAACTCGGTGGGGGACAGGGAGATCGGGCGGCCGGCCCGCAGCACCTGGTGGCCGACCGGGTCGAGTTCGAGGTCGCCCGCGACCAGCCGCCCGTCGTCGGTGGGGCCGCCGGTGCGGCGCAGGATCGCCCTGATCCGGGCGATCAGCTCCTCCAGGCTGAACGGCTTGGTGACGTAGTCGTCGCCGCCCGCGGTGAGGCCGCTGATCTTGTCGTCGACGCCGTCCTTCGCGGTGAGGAAGAGCACCGGCAGCCGGTCGGGCCCGCCGCCGGCCCGCGGGTGCGGCCCGCTCTCCTCGCGCAGCCGCTTGACGACGGCGAAGCCGTTCATGTCCGGCAGCATCACGTCGAGGACCACCAGGTCGGGCCGTTCGCGGGCGACGGCGGCGAGCGCGTCGGCGCCGGTGGCGGCGGAGACCACCTTGAAGCCGACGAACCGCAGGGACGCGGAGAGCAGTTCCCTGATGTTCGGTTCGTCGTCCACGACCAGCAGGCTGGCCTCGGGCGTCTCCATGGGCACTCCTCCCGGCCTGGCGGGTTCGCGACCGCACCGTACGTGCCGATGCTGTGAGCCGAGTGTGTCAGTTGCCGGTGCCGCCGCTGGTGCCGGTGCCGGTGCCGCCCGCGGTCTGCGCGCCGCCGAAGCCGCCGAACCCGCCGGGGCGGAACCCGCCGAGGCCGCCCGCGGCGCCGCCCTCGGTGACGGTGGTCGCGGTCACGTCGCCGTTGGCGCCCTTGGTGCCGAGGATGGTCACGCTCTGGCCCGCCTTGAGGTCGGAGACCTTCCCGGCCTTGGTCTCGGTGACCTTGGTGGAGCCGCCGGTGGTGACCTTGACGATGTTGCCCTCGGCGTCGGTGACGTAGAGGGTCTTGCCGTCCACGAGCTTGACCGTGCCGACCGTCACGCCGTCCGCGGCGGTGCCGCCGCCCGCGGTCGTGCCGGTGCCCGCGGTGCCGCCGAAGCGGCCGCCCGCGCCGCCGGTCCGGCCGGCGGTGCCGGTGCCGCCGGTCAGGCCGCTCGGGAATCCGGACCGCCCGGCCGTGGTGCTGCCGTTCAGATGGTGCTTCTCGACGAGGGCGCCGCCGGAGAACGCGGCCGCGGCCACCACGCACGCGGACAGCACGAGGGTCAGCCACGGCAGCTTGCGGCGCGGCGGTGCGGCCAACTCGGCGGAGATGTCACGGGCGTCCGGCGGCTCGGCGAGGATGTCCTCGGGGTGGTCGCCGGGGCGCTCGGCGTCGTATCCGCCCTCGGGGTACGGGCCTTCGGGGTACGCGCCGTCCGGATACGGGGCCGCGCTGCGGGGGTCGGGCACGGTGGCGCCCGTACCGCTCGGGCCGCTCGGACCACCCGGCGCGCCGGGGCCGGCCGGAGCCTGCGAACTCCCGGTCTGCCGCGGCCCTTCCATGATCTCGATCCCGCCTGCGGCCTCGGCGTCTGCCTTGACAAGCTCGGTGCGGCGTCGCGCCATCTCGGCCCCTCTTCCTGATCCCGTGTTCGGCTTGTGTCTCTTGGTGAACATCACTCGTGCCGCAGCGCCTCGATGGGCCGCAGGCCCGCCGCCCGGTTGGCCGGGTAGCTGCCGAAGAAGAGCCCGATGGCCACCGCGATGGCGAAGGCGCCCCACACCGACTCGGGGATCACCGCGGGTTTGATGCCGACGATGGTGAACCGCGAACCGATCAGCCCGCCGACCACCCCGAGCCCGCCGCCGATCAGCGACAGCAGCGTGGACTCGGCGAGGAACTGCCCGAGGATGACGCCCTTGGGCGCGCCGATCGCCTTGCGGATACCGATCTCCCGGGTCCGCTCGGTGACCGTGACCAGCATGATGTTGGTGATGCCGATCCCGCCGACCAGCAGCGAGATGGCCGCGACCGCGCCGAGCAGCACCGTGAAGGTCTTGTTGGTGTCGGACTGGGTGCTCAGCAGCGACGCCTGGTTGTTCACCCGGAAGTCGAGCGCGTTCGGGTTGCTGATGCCGTGCGTGCCCATCAGGATCGTGGTGATCTCGTTCTGCGCGGGCGTGGTCGCGCCGGCGGACTTCGCCTCGACCAGGATCTGGCTGACCGGCCCGAAACCGGTGAAGGCGTTCTGCACGGTCGGCAGCGGCGCGATCACCGTGTCGTCCGGGTCCTGGAAGCCGGTGCCGCCCTTGGTGGCCAACTCCCCGACGACCGTGAACGGGGTGCCGCCGATCACCAGCTTCTTGCCGATCGGTGAGACGGTGCCGAACAGGTCGGTCGCGGTGGTGGAGCCGATCACGGCGACCTTGCGGGAGTTGAGCACGTCGTCGGCGCTGAAGTAGTCGCCCTTGGCGACCTTGCTGTTGGAGGTCTTGAAGTAGGCCGGGTACGTGCCCACGACCTGCCCGACGGTGTGCGAGGTGCCGTCGTGGACCGCGGACTGCGAGGTGGTGACCTCGGGCGCGACGGACTCGATGTCGGGCGCGTCGGCGGGGTTGGCGAGCGCGCGGGCGTCGTCCACGGTGAGCGGTTTGGTGCTGGTCGCGGCCGAGGAGCCCGACGCGCTGAAGCCGCCGCCGGAGGAGACGGTGAGCGAGTTGGTGCCCAGCTTCTCGATGGAGTCCTTGACCGACTGCGAGGAGCCGTTGCCGACCGCGAGCAGGATGATGACGGCGGCCACACCGATCAGCACGCCGAGCATGGTCAGCGCGGAGCGCACCTTGTTCGCGGCGAGCCCGCCGACGGCGAACCGCAGGATCTCGAACGGGTTCACCGGGCCGCACCCCCGCTCATGGCGTGCGGGGCGTGGGACGCGAACCGGGCCGGGTCGCGCAGCGCGGGCGGCGGCCCGTCCACCGCGGCCTGCCGTACGTCTTCCACGACCTGCCCGTCCACCAGCCGGATCACCCGCTTGGCGTGCCGGGCCACTTCGTCCTCGTGGGTGATCAGCACGACGGTGCGGCCGGACGCGTTGAGCCGGTCGATGATGGCGAGCACATCCTCGGTGCTGTGGCTGTCCAGGTTGCCGGTCGGCTCGTCGGCGAGCAGCATCGCCGGCGCCGTGACCAGGGCGCGGGCCAGCGCCACGCGCTGCTGCTGGCCGCCGGACAACTCGTTGGGCCGGTGGTCGACGCGGTCGGCGAGGCCGACCAGGGAGAGCGCGGCCAGTGCCCGGCGGCGCCGCTCGGCGGACTTCACCCCGGCGTAGGCGAGCGGGAGTTCGACCTGCGCGAGGGCCGGGGTGCGCGGCACCAGGTTGAACGACTGGAAGACGAAGCCGATCTTGCGATTGCGGACCAGGGAGAGCTGGTGCTCGTCCAGGCCGCCGACGTCGATGCCGTCCAGCAGGTAGCGGCCGACGGTCGGCACGTCGAGGCAGCCGAGGATGTTCATCAGGGTGGACTTGCCGGAGCCGGAGCTGCCCATCACCGCGACCATGTCGCCCTGTTCGACCAGCAGGTCCACACCGGGGGAGTGGCCGGTGTCCGGGTCGACGGGGCCGCCGAGCGCGCGGACGGTGGCGTCGCCGTGGCCGTACGTCTTGAGCAGGGAGCGCACCTCGATGACCGGGGCCGGGCCCCACGGGCCGTCGCCGGCCGCCTCGTCGGGGTCGGCGACCGCGCCGTCGTCCCTGCCGCCGAACAGCCGGTGCAGCCCGGACGCCGCTCCGGCCAGGCCGCCGAGCCGCTTGCCCAGGGCCTGCCTCATCCGCGGCCACCCCCGCCGCCGAAGCCGCCGGACCGGAAGCCGCCGGCGCCGCCCGCGGCACCGATCCGGTTGGCGCCGCCGCCGAGGCCGCCGGGGAACGAACCGCTCGGGAAGCCGCCGTTGCCGGCGGAGGCGACCTGCGGGATCTGCACCTGCTGGCCCTCCTTCAGGCCGCTGGTGATCTGGTCGGCCGAGTCGCCCTCGATGCCCACGGTCACCGGGGTGCGGGTGGTGGAGCCGTCGGAGCCGACCACCAGGACCGTACGGTTGGCGCCGGTGCCGGAGACCGCGGCGGTAGGCACGCTCAGCGCGTTCGCCGCCTGGCCGGTGGTCACCTGGATGCTGGCGCTCAGGCCGGTGCGCAGGTTCGAGGTGTCGCTGGTGATGCTCAACGTGGCGGCGTACTGCACCGCGCTGCCGCTGGAGCCCGACCCGCCGGAACCCGAACCGCTGCTGACCGGCAGCGAACTGATCGACAGCACCTTCGCGTCGAGTACGGTGCCGGACTCGGCGTTCAGCGTGACGGTCGCGGACTGACCGGCCTTGATCTTCAGCGAGTCGGCCTCGGAGAAGTCCGCCTTCACCTGCATGCCCGAGGGGTTGGTGAGGACCACGAACCCGGTCGGGGCGGAACCGGACGAGCCGGAGGTGGAGCCCGAGGAGGAACTGCCGCTGGAGCCCGACCCCGACGAGCCGGAGCCGGAGCCGGTACCGGAGCCGGTACCGCTGCCCGAGCTGCCGCTGACCGTGTCGCCCTTCGCGCCGTCCACCGAGGCCACGGTGCCGCTCACGGCGGCCTTCAGCACGCAGCCGTCCACCGCGCGCTGTGCGGCGTCCACGGCGTTCTGCGCCTGAGTCAACTGAGCCTGGGCCGAGGCGAGTTGGGCCGGGTCCACGGTCGGCGTCGGGGTCGGGGTCGGGGTCTGGGTGGCGACCGCGTCACGGCCGCTGCCCGAACTTCCGGAGCTGCCAACGGAGTTACCGCCGGAGTTGCCGTTTGAACTCCCGCCGGAGCCGGAGCCGGAGTTGGAGTTGGAGCCGGTGTCGGATCCGGACGAGGCGGGGGTCTCGCCGGCCTCGACCTTCGTCAGGTTCGCCTCGGCCGCGGTCAGCGACGCCTCGTCCTGCTGGAGCGTCTCGTTCGCCGCGGTCGGGTCGACCTTCGCCAGTACCTGGCCCTTCTTCACCTTGTCGCCCGGCTTGACGTCGACCTCGGTGAGGGTGCCGCCGGTGGTGAAGTTCAGCCCCGCGTCACTCGGGGAGGAGAGCGTGCCCGAGCCGGAGACGGTGGCCGACACCGTGGCCGTGGTCACGGTCGCGGTCCGTGCGCCGCCCGAGGTCGCGGACTTCCCGCTGCCGTCGTCGTGCACCGCCGCGTAGGCGCCGCCGGCGCCCGCGAGGACCACCACGCCGAGCACCGAGTTGATCAGGACGGCCCTGCGCCGCCGTGGGAGCACCTTCATGGCGCGCATCTTGGACGCCGACGCCATTGAAGCCCTGGGAGAACCCTGGGAGTTCGCTGGGAACCCGGGCCCCCGCGCCCCCGCCGCGGGGCCTCCGGAAACGGACTTCCCTTCGCCTACCGGGTGAAAAGGCGGCCCCGGGCGGGCCGCGGCGGCCGTCCACTCCCCGGGAACTCACAGCTCGATCCCCGACAGTCCCCACGTGAATACGGTTCAGTTCGACCGTCGCTCGCGTGTCCCCGTGTCCCGTGCGTGCGCGCGGGCGGCCCAAGTACGGCTTTGGCGATCAACGGCTTTGACGGTCAACGGCTTTGACGGTCAACGGCTGTCCGAGCTGTTGACGGCCATACGGCAACGTGCCGCGATGCCTTGCCACCGGACACGGGTCCGGCGGTGCGGAATCCGGCCTTCCCCGAGGAGACCACGGACATGAACTGGACCACCAGCCGGCCGCCCGAGGCGCGCATCGCGGTGCGGGCCGGGGCGTTCGTCGCCGTACTCGCCTCGGGTGCGCTCGCGCTCACCGCGTGCTCCTCCAGCGGTTCCTCCTCCTCGGACGCGAAGTCCTCCGCGTCCGCCTCGGCGTCGGTGGCCGCCTCGGGCGGCGGGGGCGGGCAGGACATGGAGGCGTATCGGCAGTGCCTGTCGCAGCACGGTGTCAACCTGCCTACCTTCAAACGCCCTTCGGGTGGCGCACGGCCGAGCGGCCGCCCCAGCGGTGACCCGAGCGGACGTCCCAGCGGTGGGTACCGTGGCGGCTTCGGCGGCGGTTTCGGCGGGATCGGCGGGGCCTCGCCCGACGCGGCGACCCAGAAGGCGCTCAAGGCGTGCGCCTCCAAGATGCCGAAGTTCCCCGGTGGCGGCGGTGCCAACGGCGGCGCCGACGCCAGCGCGATCCAGGCGTTCACCAGTTGTCTCAAGGACCACGGTGTCAACCTCCCCACCCCCTCGCCCGACGCGAGCGCCTCCGCAGGCGGCGGCCGTGGCGGCTACGGCGGCTTCGGCGCCATCCGCAATCTCAACACCGCCGACCCGAAAACCGCCAAGGCGTACGC
>NZ_JACEGK010000381.1:0-7748 GCF_056859195.1 Streptomyces sp. NH27 | reverse complement strand
GCTGCGGGGGTTGCTGAGGCTGCTGGTAACCCGGCTGCTGCTGGTACCCGGGCTGCGCGTACGGGTTGGGCGGTTGCCCGTACGGTCCCTGCGAGGGCTGCTGGGGCTGCGGTTGCTGCGGATTCTGAGGGGGGTTGCCCTGCGGGTTCTGCTGTCCCCCGTGCTGCTGGTCTCCTGGCCACATGGCTGGAAACACTAGGGGAGCGGGCCGGCGGGTTCCACGGCGGACCGCGATACTGGCTGGTAACATGCGGCCATGTCCGACACGTTGCCCAACATAGGCGAACTCCTCACGTCCACCGTGCCGATGGTCCGCGCCCTGGACCTCCGGTACATCGAGACCACGGCCGAGCGCGCGGTCGTGTCGCTGCCCGACCACCCCGACTACCGCAACCACGTCGGCGGGCCGCACGCGGGCGCGATGTTCACCGCCGGCGAGTCCGCTTCCGGCGCCGTCGTGATCGGCGCGTTCGGCGACCAACTCGGCCGCGCGGTCCCGCTCCCGGTGCGGGTCGAGGTCACCTACGCCAAGATCGCCCGGGGCGAGGTGCGCGCGACCGCGACGCTCGGCCGGCCCGCCGCCGAGGTCGTCGCCGAACTCGACGCCGGACAGCGCCCCGAGTTCCCGATCGACGTCGTGCTCACCCGCGAGGACGGCGCCGAGACCGGCCGGATGACCGTCATCTGGACCCTGCGCCCCAACCGCTGAACGCGGGCGGCCCGCGCCCGGGTGATCGCCCGGGTGCGGCGGCGAGGTGCCGGCGAGGTGTACGACCACGGGCCCCGCGGCCGCGGGCGCAGGGGGTTCGGTGGCCGGGGGCGTACCGCTGAGCGGACAGGTCGTCCGTTCGGTCGGTTACGCTTCACAGGAGCGCGCTTGCGGGCGCGCGTTCGACCGTCACCCCGGGGAGGGACCTGCTGTGCACGTGCAGGACTGGCTGGACGGCATTCCGCCGATCGCCGTCTATCTGATGGTCGGTCTCGTGGTGGGGGTGGAGAGCCTCGGCATCCCCCTGCCCGGCGAGATCGTGCTGATGACGGCGGCGCTGCTGTCCTCGCAGGGCCACGTCAGTCCCTGGGTGGTCGGCGGCTGCGCGATCGTGGGGGCGATCGTCGGCGACTCGATCGGCTACGCCATCGGGCACAAGGGCGGCAGACCGCTGCTGGACTGGCTCGGCCGCCGCTTCCCGAGCCATTTCTCACCGGGCAACATCGCCACCGCCGAACGCTCCTTCCAACGCTGGGGCATGTGGGCGGTCTTCTTCGGCCGTTTCGTCGCGCTGCTGCGGATCTTCGCCGGGCCGCTCGCCGGCGTGCTGAAGATGCCGTACCACAAGTTCCTCATTGCCAACGCGCTCGGCGGCATCGCCTGGGCCGGCGGCATCACCGCGATCATCTACTACGTCGGCGTGGTCGCCGAGCCCTGGCTCACCCGCTTCGGCTACGTCGGCCTCGGCATCGCGGTCCTCTTCGGCATCGGGTCCTTCCTCTTCGTCCGGCGCCGCGCCGCCAAGGTGCAGGCCGAGCACGAGGCGGCTGCCGAACGCGAGGTCGCGGTCGCCCGGTCCGGCGAGTAGCCGCCGATCCGCCCGGCGCGCGGGACCGGGCGGGACCGGGACGGGGACAGGGTGAGGCGCGGGACCGGAGTCGGGACGGGGCGGGACTGGGTCAGGACCGGGTGCGGGTGCAGTCCCGGCCGAGCCCCGACCCGCGGGCACTGCTCAGCCCACGGCCTCCCGGTGGGTCTCGGCGAGCGCCACATAGTGCTCCGCATTCAGCCGCAGCGCCTGCTGCTCCTGCTCGGTCAGCTCCCGCTTGACCTTCGCGGGCACCCCGGCCACCAGTGAGTTCGGCGGCACCTGCATGCCCTGCGGCACCAGTGCGGCGGCCGCCACCAGCGAACCCGCGCCGATCCGCGCCCCGTTGAGTACCGTCGCACCCATTCCCACCAGCACGCCGTCCTCGATCAAGCACCCGTGCAGCACCGCGTTGTGTCCCACCGTGACCCCCGCGCCGACGACCGCCGGGAAACCGGGGTCTGCATGCACCGTGCAGTTGTCCTGGATGTTCGAGCCGGCGCCGATCCGGATCTCCTCGCAGTCGCCGCGCAGCACCGCGTGGTACCAGACACTCGCCCGCTCGCCCAGCGTCACATCACCCAGCACCACCGAGGTCGGCGCGGTGTACGCGGTCGGGGCCAGCCGCGGCTCCCGGCCGAGAATGCCCGCGACCAGCGCCCCGGCCGCGCCACCCGGCCTGCCCCCGCCAGAGCCGCCGGCCGCACCGCCCCTTCCGCCTGCCCCGCCCGTCGTGCCCGCCGCGCCTACCTCGCCCGCCTGCTCCACCGACTCCGTCATCCCCGCTCCGTCCGATCCCGCGCCGCTCCGGCACTGTCCAGCGGCACCGTATACGGTGGCCGTGTGCCCGAGAACGAGAACGTGTTCTTCTCCCTGCTGTCCAGTGCCGCGGCCTGGCGCCGGCGCGCCACCACCCGGCTGGTGCACCGCGCCTGGCACCGCGTGCAGAACGCGGGCGCGGTCACCGCGGAGCGTCCCGGGCTGGTGCGTTTCGGCCGGATCGGCGCGGGCACCCGGCTCGCCTTCCCGCAGGGCACCGTCTTCGGCGAACCCTGGATTCACCTCGGCGCGTGCTGCATCATCGGCGAGCAGGTCACCCTCACCGTCGGCCTGGCCCCCGCCGACATCGACTACGGCCCCGACCCGGTCATCCGCATCGGCGACGGCGTCGTCATCGGCCGCGACAGCCACATCGTCGCCATGGCCCCGATCGTCATCGGCGACAAGGTCTACTGCGGTCCCAACGTCTACGTGACCAGCACCAACCACTCCTACCACGACCCCGACCAGGCGATCGGCGAGCAGTGGCCCAGCTCCGCGCCCGTCGAGATCGGCTCCGGCAGCTGGCTCGGCGTGGACAGCGTGGTGCTGCCCGGCGCCCGGCTCGGCCGCAACGTCGTCGTCGCCGCGGGCTCCGTCGTCCGCGGCGAGGTCCCCGACCACGCGGTGGTGGCAGGCGCCCCGGCCAGGATCGTCCGACGCTGGGCACCCGACACCGGCTGGCAGCCGCCCCTGCGCACCCCCGCGCCGTCACCCCACCCGGACAGCGTGCCGCCTGAACAGCGCCTCGACCTGCCCGGAATCGAAGCCCCCGCCGGCGCCTGAACGCCCACTCGCCGCCCCGCCGACGCCTCGCGCCCGTCGACCTGCCGACGCCCGCCCACGCTTGCCCGCTGACGCCTCCGCGCGTACGGCCGCACCAGCTCCGCAGCGCCCGCCCACCAGCCGTGAACAGGCGAGGACGACCGCCGCGCGGCGCTAGATTGCCCGTATGCGCGCACCGATCGGCTCATTCCAGGACGCCCAGCCCGCCACGGAGCGACGGGAGTTGCTGCCCGCGCCGGTCGCTGCGGCCGTGACCACGGAGATGGTGCACGTGGACACCGACCCCGAAAAGGCCGACACCGCGGACTTCGTGGCGGCCTACGGCCAGGACCTGCTGGAGCAGTCAGCCAACTGCGTCGTGGTCGCGGGCAAGCGCGGCGCGGAGCTGACACTGGCCGCGTGCTTGGTGCTCTCCACCACCCGGGTCGACGTCAACGGCACGGTCCGCCGCCACCTCGGAGCCCGTAAGGCGTCCTTCGCCCCGATGGACACCGCGGTGAGCGAGACGGGCATGGAGTACGGCGGGATCACCCCGGTCGGGCTGCCCGCCGGCTGGCCGCTGCTCATCGACTCGGCGGTCGCGGCGGCGCCCTACCTCGTGATCGGCAGCGGGGCCAGGCGCGGCAAGCTCATCGTGCCCGGCAAGGTGCTGGCGTCGCTGCCCGGCGCGGTGGTGCTCGACGGACTCGGCGGCTGAACCCGGACCGGGATCACAGGCGCGGGGCCCGCTCAGAGCTGAGGTATTTCGATCGCTGGGCATCGATCCATGACCATGTCCAGGCCCGCCGCCCGCACCCGCTCGGATGCCTTCTCGTCGATCACGTCGAGCTGGAACCAGACCGCCTTCGCGCCGACGGCGACCGCCTCGTCGGCCACCGAGCCGGCCCACGCGGAGTGCACGAAGACGTCCACCACGTCAACAGGGAAGGGGATGTCCGCCAGCTTGGCGTATCCCTGCTCGCCGTGCACCGACTCGGCCTTCGGATGGACCGGCACCACCCGCTTGCCGAACCGCTGGAGTACCGCCGCCACGCCGTACGCCGCGCGCGACGTGTTGTTCGACAGACCGACCACCGCCCAGGTGTCGCCGCTGTCGGTAAGGATCTTCCGCACTGTCTCCGTGTCCCCGTACATACCTCTCACCAACCCCTTGTCTCTTCCCGCCCGCACGCTTCCCCGCACGTCCTGCCCGATCAACGCCCCACCCGGCACCATGATTCCCCTCGCACTAGGCTGAACAGGTGGTAGATCGGTATCTGACGGTGGCGCGCCCGGGCGTGTATGAAAGTGAGATCAAACGCTCGCGGTTCCGGTGCGCGCTGGCCCCGGCCGGCAGCCAGGAAGCCGCCGAGGAGTTCGTGCGTGCCGTCCGCAAGGAGCACCCGGCCGCCACGCACAACTGCTTCGCGTATGTCATCGGCCCCGACGGCCGCCTGCACCGGGCGAGCGACGACGGAGAGCCCGGCGGCACCGCCGGCACCCCGATGCTCCAGGTGCTGCTCGGCCGCGAGGTGCGCGACACCGTGGCGGTCGTGACCCGCTACTACGGCGGCGTCCAGCTCGGCGCCGGCGGGCTGGCCCGGGCGTACGGCGGCGCCGTCTCCGCCGCGCTGGACGCGACCGGCACCGTCGAACGGCGCCTGCTCGCGCTGCTCACCGTCACCGCCGACCATCAGCGCGCCGGGCGGCTGGAGAACGAGCTGCGCGCTGCCGGCCACGCCGTGCGCGAGGTCGTCTACGGCGCCGCCGTCACCTTCCACCTCGGCGTGCCCGAACCCGATGTCGCCGCCTTCCGCTCCTGGCTCGCCGACGCCACATCCGGCGCCGCCTCCTGCACCATCGAGGGCAGCGCGTACGTAGACGTCCGCTGAGCCCGCCGGTGCGCCGCGGGCGCGGGGACAGGAGTGGGGACGGGAGCGCGGGTGCGGCTGGATCCGGGTCGTTCGGGGTGTGCCGTCCGGGGCCGGGAGTGATCGGTAGTACGGTGCTGGTCTGCGGGCGGACGCCCGGGATGGTGAGGGGGACGGGTGCGGTTCGGAGCAGTGGCGTGAGATTTCTGCACACCTCGGACTGGCACCTCGGCCGGTCCTTCCACCGGGTGAGCATGCTCGACGCCCAGCGGACTTTCCTCGACCACCTGGTGGCCACCGCGCGCGCCGAACAGGTCGACGCGGTGATCGTCGCGGGCGACGTCTACGACCGGGCCGTGCCGCCGTTGGCCGCGATCGAGCTGTACGACGGGGCCCTGCACGCCCTCGCCGACCTGGGCGTGCCGACCGTCCTCACCTCGGGCAACCACGACTCGGCCCGGCGGCTCGGCGTCGGCGCCGGGCTGATCGACCGCGCCGGCGTCCATCTGCGCACCGATCCCGCGGCCTGTCACCGCCCGGTGCTGCTGCCCGACCCGCCGTACGGCGACGTCGCCGTCTACGGTCTGCCCTACCTCGAACCGGCCCTGGTCCGCGCCGAGTTCGGCACCGAACGAGCCGACCACACCGCGGTGCTCGGCGCCGCCATGGATCGGGTACGGGCCGACCTCGCCACCCGCCCGACCGGCACCCGGGCCGTCGTCGTCGCGCACGCCTTCGTCACCGGCGCCGCCCCCTGCGACAGCGAGCGCGACATCACCGCGGGCGGTGTCGAGGCGGTGCCCGCCGAGCTGTTCGACGGCGCCCACTACGTCGCGCTCGGCCACCTGCACGGCTGCCAGACGATCAACGACCGCGTGCGGTACTCCGGTTCGCCGCTGGCCTACTCCTTCTCCGAGCAGCACCACCGCAAGAGCATGTGGTTGGTCGACCTCGACCCCGAAGGCGCCGTCACCGCGCAGCGTCTCGACACCCCCGTGCCCCGCCCGCTCGCCCGCCTGCGCGGCCGCCTCGACGACCTGCTCGCCGACCCCGCGCTCGAACCGCACACCGAGTCCTGGGTCGAGGCCACCCTCACCGACCCGTACCGCCCGCACGAGCCGATGGCCGCGCTCGCCAAGCGCTTCCCGCACATCCTCGCGCTGGCTTTCGAACCCGACCGCGACACCGACGACCCGCTCGCCTCCTACGCCCGCAGGCTGCGCGGCCGCACCGACCAGCAGATCGCCGAGGACTTCGTCGCACACGTCCGCGGCACCACCCCCGACCGGGCCGAACGCGGCGTGCTGCGGGCCGCGTTCGACGCGGTACGGGCCGACGCCGCACAAACGGAGCGCGACTGATGCGCCTGCACCACCTCGAACTGACCGCGTTCGGCCCCTTCGCCGGCACCGAGCAGGTCGACTTCGACGAACTGTCCGCCGCCGGGCTGTTCCTGCTGCACGGCCCCACCGGGGCGGGCAAGACCTCCGTTCTGGACGGCGTCTGCTACGCGCTGTATGGGCAGGTGCCCGGCGCCCGGCCCGCGAACCGGCTGCGCAGCGACCACGTCGCGCCCGGCACCGCGACCGAGGTGGTGCTCGAACTCACCCTCGGCGGACGCCGGTTGGAGATCACCCGGCGACCCGAGCAGGTGCGGGCGAAGAAGCGCGGCACCGGCACCACCGTCGACAAGGCGGTCACGCTGCTGCGCGAGCACATCGGCGGCGAGTGGCAGGGCGTGTCCAAGTCGCACCAGGAGATCGGCGAGGAGGTGCGGCAACTCGTCGGGATGAGCTGCGAGCAGTTCTGCCAGGTGGTGCTGCTGCCGCAGGGCGAGTTCGCGACGTTCCTGCGCGCGGGCGCGGTCGAGCGGGCCGCGCTGCTCGGACGGCTCTTCGACACCCGCCGGTTCAAAGCGGTCGAGCAGTGGCTGCGCGACCGCAGGCACGAGGCGGACCGGCGGCTTGCCGCAGGCGACGACGAGCTACGGCAACTCGCCGCGCGGATGCGGCAGGCGGCGGGGGACGGCGACGCCGCACCCGAGCCCGCCGCGGTCCTCGGTTCCGAAGTCGGCCTCGACGCAAGCGTGCTGGCCGACGCCGCCATCGCACGGTGCGACGCCCGTGAACGGTACGACATCGCGCGCACGGCTGTACGCCTCACCGAGGACGCACATCGCACCGCCGCCGAAGCGGCCACCGCTGCCCGCGAGTTGGCCACCCTGCAAGGCCGCCACCGCGAAGCCCTCGACCGCGAGTCCGCCGCCGCCCGGCAACGCCCTGCCCGCGCCGCCCTCCGGACCCGCCTCGACCGCGCCCGCCGCGCCCTCGCCGTCGACCCCGCGCTCGGCCTCCACGACAAGGCTGCCGCCCAGCACGCCGAGGCCCTTACGGCGGAACGCGACGCCGCCGCCGAACTCGCGGCCGCGGGCGAGCTGCCGCCGGACTCGGCGGACGTCTCGCCGGCGGGGCCGGCCCCGGGGACGCCCCGTGGCGGCGGTCCGGACGCCCTGCCCGCCCAGCGGGGTGGCACCGCCGCACCCGCACTCGCGCGCGAAATGACGGGCGGGCGTGGCGAATCGGCTGCCGAGACCGCGTCCATCCGGTCCGGTGGCCCGGGGGAGTTGGCGTGGGGGCCAGGCGTCGAGCGGGATGGCGCGGAGCAGCGGAGCCGGGCAGACGGGGCACGGCTCGGCGGGTCCGTCGCAGGGGAGGCG